>NZ_JBFUGT010000002.1:0-222356 GCF_056402775.1 Rhodococcus sp. P3_B8 | reverse complement strand
CCACACGATTGTTCCGGAACTTCCGCCCCCGGAGCCCATCGGAACTGGGCAAGAGCAGCGCGAGCAACTCCCACTGCTTGTCCGTCAACACCTCAAACCGATCAACAACGTCTGCCACACCGAAGATTCTGCAGCACAACACCACAAATCATTGGGAGACACACCCTAGCCAGAATCTCGATCTTCAGTCAGCTACCGGCCTGCTGTGGGCACCTTCATTTGCCGGCACAGCCCGGAATGTCAATGCTACTCTGACAAACAAGCAAGCGTTTGGTCAGAGGGGTGGATCGTGCAGACTATTTTGATAACAGGGGCAAGCAGTGGGTTCGGGGCGCATGTAGCCGCCAAGCTGGCGGCGCGTGGGTGGCGGGTGATCGCGTCGATGCGCGACACGACGAAGACGACACAACTTGACGAGCTCATGGGAGGCGCTGGCACGAACACGGCACTCCTCGAGATTATTCGCCTGGATGTCGCCTGCGACGAGTCCCGCGCCTCGGCCGTGGACTACGTACTCGACTCAACTCCACATGGCTTGACAGCCGTTCTCCACTGCGCGGGCTACACAACCGCGGGCTTCTTCGAACACCTCGCCCCGCAGACGATTCGAGATCTATTGGAAGCCAACTTCATTGGTGCAGTCGACGTTACGCAGAGACTCCTTCCAGCAATGCGCTCACAGGGACACGGAACCATCGCAGTTATCTCCTCGAACGCTGTCAACATTGCCCATCCGATGTACTCCATCTATGCCGCAGCAAAGTGGGCGCTAGAGGGCTGGGCTGAAGCCATCGACATTGAACTGGCACCGTTCGGCCTCGACGTGAAGATTCTGCAGCCGGGCAATCACGACACCCCATTTGGGCGCAATGTACAGCCAGTGTTGCCGGAGGACAGCCCATACGCGCCGCTAGCAGCAACGGCCCTGCCAAGGATGAGCAAACTCGGAAGTAGAGCTCGGCCGACGGAGAAGGCTGCGGTTGAAATCTGCGACGCATTGGAATCGGATTCGCGTCAACTGAGAGTTCGACTCGGCAACGACGACAAAGTCATGGCAGCACTATCACGTTGGGCGCCATACACTGTCAGGCGCCGTATCGTCGAGCGAATTACTGGAATCGATAAGATGACGCTATTTCCTGCCCGATGATTCTTTGGGGAGGCACCCTTTCCCCGGCACCGGTCGAGCACCGTCTGTTCGCCGCGGCGCGCGCAGGCTTCCACGCGATGTCGGTAGCACCGATGGATTTCGGGCCTCCGGACCGTATGCTGCAGCGGGCGGACTCCGTTGCGAAGTTAGCGAACAGACTCAACATATTCGTTGCCTGCGTTGATCCGGTGACGTCGTGGCTGCCGCCCCCCGTACAGGCGGGATCAATCCCCACAGCGAACTCGGCGCAGCGGTGTTACGGGGATCTCTTCGGCCGGTATTCGGTGAGCAAATGCCTCAGGCTGGCGGAAAGGCTGGGTTCAACAACAATCTCCGCCATTGAACCGTACGGAGTCGGCTTCGGCCATCAGATTGTCGTCGACTCGTTTTCCGCACTGTGCGAGAGTGCCGCTGACCGTGGCCTTACCATCCAGCTAGAGCCGATGCCATTCAGTTCGATCTTCGACCTCGCAACGGCACACCGCATAGTTGCCGACTCCTCTGCAAAGAACGCAGGAATAGTGTTCGACAGCTGGCACTTCGACCGTAGTGGAGGTACTCCAGACCAGCTGGGTGCGCTGCCCCGGGGAATCGTCACGTCGATACAGCTCAATGACGGTCGCAGGTCGGAAGCCGAGGACTTGTGGGAGGAGGCGTCGACGGAACGCCTACTACCCGGTGAGGGGTCGTTTGGTATCGAAGAGTCGATCGACGCACTGGCCGGAAGGCTCGCTGATTCGACTTTGATCGGGCCAGAAGTAATCTCTGCTGATCACCGCCTCTCGCCGGTCAACTACGTGGCACAGATTGCCTACGATGCATGCCTTCCGTACGCACAGCGAGCGGGACTCGATATAGGTCCGGTCTAATCTGCCGCGAGCCAGCCTATTTGTGGGCAGAGCGGATCGCCGAATGTGTGAGATGCGTCGTCGGCAGGCCGGGGGTGCGTCTGGCGACGATGAGTGAGTCGGGCTCATGTAGATTCGAACCAGTGCGCCCGGTAGGGACCCGGGTGGCGCTGGAACGAAACATGTTCGCGTTTGCGGGTCCCGATCAGGATCTGATGTGCGCGGGATTATCCGCGAGCGAGGGCTCGAGGTTTCCGGGTCGTGCCGACCGTTCGGGATGCTCGAGCCGGTCCGAAATGCACATCGGCCGGCGTGTGCGTCCGCAACAGCCGTCTTCCTTCGTCGTTCTCGTCGATGTCGTGGACCCGCACACGTCTGCTACAACCACGGCGCAACCCCCCGTGAGTGGTTAACGAGTCTCTGCACTCGTCAACCACTCACGGGCCCGGAGGGCCTAGCTCAGGCGCTCCAGGACCATTGCCATTCCCTGCCCGCCGCCGACGCACATGGTCTCGACGCCGAACGTCTTGTCCTCCTCACGCAGGTTGTTGAGCAGGGTGTTGGTGATGCGGGCACCGGTCATACCGAACGGGTGGCCGAGGGCGATGGCACCACCGGAGATGTTCAGCTTGTCCTCGTCGATCTTCAGCTCACGGGCCGACCCGAGGACCTGGACCGCGAAGGCCTCGTTGATCTCGAACAGGTCGATGTCGGAGATGGACTTGCCCGCGATGGCGAGCGCCTTCTTGACGGCCTCGATCGGGCCGAGACCCATGATCTCGGGGGACAGTCCGGACACCCCGGTGGACACGATGCGGGCCAGCGGCGTCAGGCCGAGGGCCTTGGCCTTSGTGTCGGACATGATGACGAGCGCGGCGGCGCCGTCGTTGAGGGGGCACGCGTTGCCGGCGGTGACGGTGCCGTCSGGCCGGAACACCGGCTTGAGCTGGCTGATGCCCTCGTAGGTGGTGCCGGCGCGCGGGCCGTCGTCGGCGGASACGACGGTGCCGTCGGGSAGGGTGACCGGGGTGATCTCCCGCTCGAAGAAGCCGTTCTTGATCGCTTCCTCCGCRCGGTTATGGGACCGGACACCCCAGCGGTCCTGCTCCTCACGGCTTATGCCGGTGGCCGAGGCGACGTTCTCGGCGGTCTGACCCATCGCGATGTAGACGTCGGGCAGCATGCCGTCCCCACGCGGATCGGTCCAGGCGACGCCGCCCTCGGCGAGCTTGCCGGTCCGCGCCTGGGCGTCGGCGAACTTCGGGTTCTTCGTGTTCGGCAGCCCATCGGCGTTGCCGGTGACGAAGCTGGACACCGACTCGACGCCGGCGGAGACGAACACGTCGCCCTCGCCGGCCTTGATCGCGTGCAGTGCCATGCGGGTGGTCTGCAGCGAGGAGGAACAGTAGCGGTTGACGGTGACGCCGGGCAGGAAGTCGTAGCCCAGTTCCACCGCGACGACGCGGGCGATGTTGAACCCCGACTGGCCTGCGGGCTGGCCGCAGCCGAGGAGCAGGTCGTCGATCTCGGTGGGATCGAGTTCGGGGACCTTCGCCAGAGCCGCGGCCACCATCTGCGTCGTCAGATCATCCGGGCGGATCGACTTGAGCGAGCCCTTCATGGCCCGACCGATCGGTGAACGTACTGCAGAGACGATTACTGCCTCGGGCATCAATAACTCCTTTGTCAACTACAGGGTCAGAACTCAGTCGGACTACCGCGGACGTTTGACTCGACGAGCGTGTGGCGTGTTTGCGCTGACCAGCCCGGTCCGCTGCAAGTGCGCAGGATTAGCTCAGCGCCATGCCCAAATGGTCGAACGCCGGATCAACGTTCACTGGTGGGGGCCACCTCGTAGCGGTCGATGATCGATCCGTCACCGGCAAACGCTTCGGCGACCATCTGGTGGCCAAGGAACTGGGCGTCATCGGACTTGTACACACTCGCGCAGGCACCTTGGTCCCACTCGATACTTCGCAAACTCTCGGCGATGGCTTCGTGGTTGGAGACCGTTCCCGCCTCCTCCATTGCTGCGGCGAGTAGGCGAACGGCGTCGTACACCAGGGTTGCGGACGCTGTGGGGGTCATGCCGTACCTTGCCTGGTACTCGGACGCGAACGTCCGTCCGATTGCGCTGTCTCCAATCGATGGCGCACATGGTGTGACCGCGTTCAGCGGGCGTCGTGCGGTGTCGTCCACGAGGTTGCCGGCCACGACGAGCGGACCGGAGTTACCAGAAATTACGGGGGTCTGAATTCCGTTCTGGTTCATTTGATTGAGTTGCAGTGCCAGGACATTGGGAAAGGTCCACGAGAGGATGACATCCGAGTCACGCATATCGAGGATTGTTCCTGTGAGGTCTGTGGCTGTCGGCGGCACGTAGCGGACGGCGCCGAGTTCCAGGCCCGCCGCTTCAATGGCATCGATCGAGTTCGTTGTCGAGACGCGGCCGAATGTTTCGTCTGTGGCGACGATTCCGATTCGCTTTCCGCCGAGTTTGCGGGCAAGGGCAACTGCGTTGGTAGCTCGCGCCGTGTCATCGGGATTAATGGAAAATAGCCATTCGCTTCCCGACTCCGCCCCGCGAGCAAGTTTGCCGTCGCTGCTGATGTGAACCATGGGGATTGCAGCCGCATCGACATCACGTGTGAGGGCCTCCAGTGATCCGCCGCCGGGAAACCCGATAATGGCACTGGGGTTCTCGTCGACTGCCTTGAGGTAGGCAGTGCGGGCAGCTTGCGGGTCCGTGACGGATGCGGGAATCCGTTCATATTTCAGAGGTTTTCCCAGTACGCCGCCCGATGCGTTGACGTTGTCGACTGCCAACTGGGCGCCGTTGTTGTAGTCGTTGAGCGCGTTCGGTGAGTCTCCCTTGATCTCGATGAGTCCCACGATGGAGGCCTGATCCGAGCTTCCGGCGTCCGAGGTGTCGGCGCCGCACGAGGCCAAAGCCATCGTCACAGCAACCGCGGGGGTGAGGATCCAACTGCATAGGGCGATTCGGCGGACTCTATCTGTATTCATTGGCAGATCTTCCTACTTCTCGGTCATCGGCGGCAGTCGGTCCTCACCAACATCGCCGACGTCTATGTCTGTTTGTCCTAGATAGCTGGCGAGAACAGCTTTTCGATCAGTCAGCGCGCTGGACTCACCGTTCATCACGACGCGACCTTCGGCTAGGACGTACCCTCGCCGCGCCAATGCCAAGGCATCGGAGGTGTTCTGCTCGACAACCAGAATCGTGGTCCGGCCGGCAATCTCGCTCAATGCCCGGTAGACGGTCGCTACAACCGACGGCGCCAGGCCCAAGGATGGTTCGTCGAGAAGAAGCAGGCGAGGAGCGGCCACGAGGGCGCGTCCTAATGCGACCATTTGTTGTTCGCCCCCCGACAGTGCAAAACCTTGCCGCTTCCGCATGCGGGTCAACGCGGGAAAGAGGTCATAGACGTCGTCGTAGCTGTACAGCGCCGGTCTACTCCCCCGTGCATGGGCACCGATCTGCAGGTTCTCGTGCACGGAAAGCGTGGGGAAGACGTGTCGCCCCTCCGGTACGTGGATCAGTCCGACGCGGCTGAGGAACGCCGGCGGCCGATTATCAATCGTCTCACCATCGAATTCGATTGTTCCCTCGTACGGAACCAGTTGAGAGATGCTGCGCAGCAACGAGGATTTTCCTGCACCGTTTGGTCCGAGCAGGCAAACCACTTCGTTCTCCGCGATGCTCATGTCGACACCGCGGATGGCGTGGGTGGCCGTGTAATGAACATTGAGGTTCGAGATTTCAAGCATCTGGCGCCGCTCCAAGATACGCGTCGATGACCCGGCTGTCGGCCCATACTTCAGCTGGACTGCCCTGTGCGATAAGCCGGCCGATCTCGAGTACCAGCACTCGGTCACAGAGGGCGTCGATGAAGTCGATCTTGTGGTCGACGACGATGATGGTCGTACCCTCCTGCCTGATCTGCATCAGAAGATCGCGCAGAATCAGAGTCTCTGCGTCGTTGAGCCCGGCGCTCGGTTCGTCGAGCATGAGCACACGGGGACCGGCAGCAAGTGCGCGCGCCAATTCCAGTAGTCGCTGCTCACCGTAGGTGAGCTCGCGCGCGGCTCGATCCTCGGATCCAGCCAGCCCGACACGGCCAAGATGGTGAAGGGCATCGTTCATACGACTTGTTTCGGCGCGCCACATCCGTGACCGGAGGAACCATGCCGCAAAGAGAGTCCGACCGTTGGCGTCGTCGGCTCCGAGCATCACGTTATCCAGACAGCTCAGTTCCGGGCACAGCTGCGGAGATTGGAACACCCGTATCAACTTCGCGCGCCGGGGTTGTACCGGGCGCCCAAGGGTGATCTCGTTACCTGCGACACTCAGGCGACCGCCAGCTCGGACCACCCCGCTGAGAGCATTCAACAGGGTGGTCTTGCCACTGCCGTTCGGCCCAACCAGGCCTACGATCTCGTTCTGGGCAACCTCGAACGACACATCGTCGACGGCGACCACGCCGCCGAAGCGAACGGACAGATTACGAACACTCAGCTCCGTGGCTTTCGCAGTCATGATTCGGTCGATCTGCTGATGGTGCGCACACGGTGAGACTTGAGGGAGTCGAAGATTCCGATGAGCCCGCTCGGGAAGACTAGGATGACGACCAGTAGCAGGGCTCCGTAGAGGATGGACATGTACTGCTGAAGTCCGGCGAGCAACTCTGGGACGGCCACGTAAAAGGCCGCACCGATGAGGACCCCCCAATGTGACGCCAGTCCCCCGAGGATGACCATGAGGAACAGCCCGATTCCGAGGTTCAGGCCGAACGAATCGACTCCGATGAATCCTTGCCAGTGCGTAATCAATGCTCCTGCGAGTCCACCCACGGCTGAGCCGGCAACGAAGGTCGTCATACGCAGCGCATCAACGGGAACACCAAGGGTTTTCGATACCGTGGGCATCTCACGAACTGCTGTGAGATCACGGGTAACCGGGGATCGTTTGAGCCACACAGCGAGGAGAAGGAGCAGCGCCAACACTGCCGCAAGCAGCCAAAACACTTGACCGTCGGTTCTCAGTTCCTGCCCGAAGACGACCGGGTAGCCGATTCCGGTGATGTTCCCATTAGTACCGGTGAACGTCGATGTCTTGCCGAACAGCACTACCCCGATCTCGGTGACGGCCAGTGTGCCGAGCGCGAAGTAGAAATGCTCGGCACGCCAGAGAACTACTCCCACGGCAAAGGCGGCCACCGCTGTCACGACCATCGCGCCCAGCACGCACCCGAGAAAACCAACGCCATTACGGTCGAAGAAGGCGGTGGTGTATCCACCCAGTGCCATCATGAATGTCTGGGAGAATGCGAACCTTCCCCCCAGCGCGAAGATCCAGTAGAAACCCAGTGCAGCAATCGAGTACACGAGCCACAAGTTCACAAGATTGGTCGAACTCCCTGTTGTGACAGCTTGCGACACAGACAGTACCAGCAGTATCACCACGGCAAGAGTTGTGTACTGGCCTCGCTGACGCACGCTGCTTGCCCTTCGCATCAATCGATCTGTCGTCACAAGCGCACCACCGTTCGACCGAGAAGGCCCTGAGGCCGCAGGCCGAGAATGGCAAGCATCGCAACGTACGGCAGGATCGACGCGTAGTCCTGAAGGACATAGCCGCCGACGAGATACTGGATCGTCCCGATGAGCAACGACCCGAGGAGCACGCCCCACAAGTTGCCGAAGCCGCCGAGAACAGCGGCCGCGAACGCCGCCAGCATGATCGTGAACCCGAAATTCAGGTCGAGACTCGACAGGGGCGCGACCAATATCCCGGCCAGCGCTGCAAGCCCCGCAGACAAGCCCCACGCGACAAGGCTGATCCGGCCGGTGCGGACTCCATACATTTCCGCGGTCTCAGGGTCGCTCGCCAGGGCCCTCAGCTGACGACCGAAACTGCTGTAACCGAATATGTACATTACTGCAGCGATGCACAGCAGCGCCACGACGAGTATGAGAATCCGTTGTCCGGCAATGGGTGCCCCCAACACCGTTACGACCTGGCCGTCCGCCGGGGAGGGTAGTCGCTGCGGCGTGCTGCCCTGCCACAGTGAGATGAACGCACGGATCACCAGGGCTGCCGCCAAGGTGGCGATCAGGACGGTGAGATGTGGTCGGCGTCGCAGAGGGGCATACGCCAGTCGCTCGAGGCCCATGCCGATGAGGAACATGATGCCAACCGCGAGCACGTATCCGACGACCGGAGTTGAGTCGAGGTCGGTGATGAACCAGAGCGCAATGTAGCCGCTCAAGGTGATCAGGTCCCCGTGAGCGAAGTTGACTACCCCGGTTGCCTTGTACAGGACCAGAAATCCCAGTGCGGCCAAAGCAAGGACCGCGCCGTATGCGGCGGCGCTGAATGACAGCGCGACGAGAGTATCCACCCCACTCCTTACTTGAACAAGTGCTTGGTCAGGAAATGTATGCGCTCACATGCTCACTGTCAACGCATCACCTACCGGGCACCCCGTCCATCCAGTCTCGTCGACTTGCACTATTTGGCAGTGACTGCCAAAATTCGTTCGTGCCTTCAACCGGACAGCGCGCTCGAAACGCGATGAGAACGCGGGAAGTTCTTGCCCAGACCGCTGTCGAACTTTTCCTCGAGGACGGGTTCGATGCGGTCACGGTCGAGCAGGTCGCCGCAGCTGCAAATGTGTCGCCCCGCACCACCTATCGCTACTTCCACACAAAGGAAGGACTGGCATTGGCGCTTCTCACGGACCTGGACAACCATTTCCTCCAGAGCGTCCAAGCCCGGCCCCACGACGAAGCGCCTCTGGAGAGTCTTCGGCATGCGTTGGCCGAAGCCTGGGCATGGCTGGAATCGTCCGGCCAATCCGAGACTTATCTTGCACTGCAGGCTTTCGTCGAGTCCCACCCAGGACTGATGGCCGCGAACCTCCAGCGCGGCTACAGCCAAGAAGAACTCCTGGTCGCAACCCTAGAAACGAGGCCGGTCTTCCGGTCCAGCGGCGACCTCGGGCCGCGATTGGTCGTTGCAGCCTTCGCCGGCGCCTCGCGAGTCGCGGTCACGACGTGGCGCCGGACCGCCGGCACCGTCCCAATGTTGATCAACACCCTCGACACGTGCATCGCCTCGCTGCTGCCGGCACTGCAGTCTGCGGGCGAGCCCCCACACGTGCGCTAACCAACCACCCTCAGAAGGAAACGCCCCGCGTGACTACCACGGGAAGTAAGCTCCCATCGCCAGCCGTCTCCGAGCTGTCTGCGCGATCGAATCCATGGATCGCCATGGTTGCCATCGCACTCGGAGTCCTCATCGTCTCACTCGACGGCACCATTACTGCGGTCGCGAACCCCATTCTGGCACTCGACCTGGGTGCCAGCCTGTCTGGCCTACAGTGGATCACCAACATCTACCTACTGGCGATGGCAGCAACTCTGGTCCTCTCCGGAAAGCTCGGCGATCGTTTCGGCCGACGCACCGTCTTCCTGACCGGCATTGTGGGATTCGGAATCGCATCCGCGGGCATTGCGGTGTCACAAAGCGTCGGAATGGTGATCACGTCACGGCTGGGGCAGGGACTCTTCGGCGCCTTGATCGTCACCAACGCGCTCGCCCTCCTTCGCACACTTTTCCGCGCGGAATCTCTGCCGAAAGCTTTAGCGTTGTTTGCGTCGTTGATCGGCGCTTCCTCCGCTGCAGGCCCTCTCATTGGCGGCTTGCTCATCGAGCACACAAGTTGGCGGTGGGCCTTTCTGATCAATGTTCCCATCGCGGTGGTCTCTCTCGCTGTCGGGTTGAGGGTGCTTCCCGCTCGGGACTCGACAGGCGCCAACTCCGCTCCCTTCGACCTGGCGGGTACTGCGCTACTCGCGGCGGCGTTGCTTCCGATCACTTATGGCCTGATCCAGGCACCGGAGATCGGCTGGACCAACTGGCTGGTCATCGGACTCTTGCTTGCGGGCATCTTCTCGGGAGTCGCATTCGTCTTCGCTGAACGTCGAGCTGTCGATCCGCTTATCCCGATGCGGTTGTTCGCCGATCGCTCGATATCCCTCGGTGTCCTGCTGACCGTCATCTCGTTCTTCTCCCTTGTGGGTTCACTATTCTTCGTGCTCCTGTTTCTGCAGCAGATCAACGGAGACTCACCGATGGCCGCCGGCCTGCATATCTTGCCGATGAGCATCGCGAATGTCGTCGCGTCGAGCAGCTGCGGTTGGGTCATCAAGAACTATGGTCCCCGCCCTCCACTATTTGTGGGAATGCTGTTCAGTGCAATAGGGTTTGCGCTCTTCACCGGCGTTGAACCGCGTACTGGGTACCTCGCACTTGCCATTCCCTTCACCGTCCTCGGGCTCGGAGTCGGACTGGTCATGACTTCATCTGTGCAGGCCATCCTCGGCAACGCCGACGTCACTGATGCCGGCCCCGCAGCCGGGGTGCACCAAACATCGCTCCAAATCGGCGGCATCCTAGGAACGGCCGTCCTCGGCGCAGTGATGGCATCCGCAGTCGGGGCCAAATTCGGACCCGCCATGGGCGACAATGGCATTCCATCCACGATCTCCGAAGAACTGTCGGGCGAAGCCGTGCGTTCGGTGGCGCAAGGCGCCACTCCCCTGCCAACACACGTCACTCCCGAGATACTCGCAGCCCTGCACAACGCGACGGAGACGACATTTATGCACGGCATGCACACAACCATGTGGGTCGGTGCGATCATCTCGCTGCTTGGAGCTGCAATTTCGGTCGGCGTCAGACGCGGTCGGGTGGTCGAGGGTTCAACAACGGTGCACTGACCGAAATTGCCACTCTCCTCGCACCCTTTCCAGCCTCTCGGAGTTCGTGTTACCGAGCGCAGGACTGATGTCACTCGCTTCGGCCACTCAGCCACGTTTGCAGTTGCGCGACAACATCAGCACGAGGCATTGCGTAGAGAGAATCGTTCGCCAGATGTGTACCGCTGGGTCCACGAGTGCAGCACCACGAGATCATTTTGTCTGTCAGAGACGTGGAGGAGAGTGCAACAACAGATGTAGGGGCATTAGGCGGAAAGGCCGTGCGGTTGCCGCCGGGACCGCACGGCCTTCCAGCCCCTGCCACTTCACTCAGCTCCTGCGTGGAGTCCACGCAGGCCTTCCTGGGTGCCGTGAGCAGGCATTCTCGTCAGCGTGCGCGGCGTGCGTGGTTCGTAATGAATTCACGCAGCCGGACGCGGACGTGGGGCTCCAGGTGGCGTGCCGTCGGTCCGTCGAGAATCTTGCCGAGTCTAGCCACGTAGCATGCGGGCGTCATCCCGAACTCGACCAGGAGATCCCCGCTGTTTCCTCCCCCGTAGGGAAGCCATCGGCGGGCGAATTCAAGGATCTGGGCGTCCTCGATGATGGAATCGTTCATCATTGGGAGGCCTCCCTGACTGGCGAAATTAGCTTTGTACGAATTTCTTTCGCTTGCGCGTAGAGACGGCCGGCGCGGTAGGAGGATCGGACGAGCGGTCCGGTCATGACGCCGGCGAAGCCGATCTCCTCGGCGGTCTTGGAGTGCTCGACGAATTCCTCGGGCTTGACCCACCGCTCGACGGGGTGGTGGCGGGGCGACGGGCGCAGGTACTGCGTGATGGTGATGATGTCGCAGCCGGCGTCGTGCAGGTCGTGCAACGCCTGGGTGACCTCGTCGGGGGTTTCGCCCATCCCGAGGATGAGGTTGGACTTGGTGACGAGGTTGTCTTCGCGGGCGGCGGTGATCACGTCGAGGCTGCGCTGGTAGCGGAACGCGGGCCGGATCCGCTTGAAGATGCGSGGGACGGTTTCGACGTTGTGGGCGAGCACCTCGGGGCGGGTGGAGAACACCTCGGCGAGCTGATCGGGCTTGGCGTTGAAGTCGGGGATGAGCAGTTCGACGCCGGTGCCGGGRTTGAGCTGGTGGATCAGGCGGACGGTTTCGGCGTAGAGCCAGGCGCCGCCGTCGGGGAGGTCGTCGCGGGCGACGCCGGTGATGGTGGAGTAGCGCAGTCCCATCGCCTGGACGGAYTCGGCGACGCGGCGGGGTTCGTCGCGGTCGAGGTCGTCGGGTTTGCCGGTGTCGATCTGGCAGAAGTCGCAGCGGCGGGTGCATTGTTCACCGCCGATGAGGAAGGTCGCTTCGCGGTCTTCC
Organism: Rhodococcus sp. P3_B8; assembly: GCF_056402775.1. Classification (NCBI taxonomy): domain Bacteria; kingdom Bacillati; phylum Actinomycetota; class Actinomycetes; order Mycobacteriales; family Nocardiaceae; genus Rhodococcus; species Rhodococcus sp. P3_B8. The sequence continues at coordinate 210,199 of NZ_JBFUGT010000002.1, read as the reverse complement.
CAGCATTCGTAGATGTTGGGGCAGCCGGCTTCTTCGCAGACGGTGTGCAAACCCTCGCGCTTGACGAGGCTCTCGAGCTCGGAGTATTCCGTGCCCATCTTCGCTCTCGTCTTGATCCAGTTCGGTTTGCGTTCGATCGGAGTCTCCGCATTGCGGACCTCGATGCGGAGCAGTTTCCGGCCATCCGCGCTTGGCCTTTGATCCATTGCGTTCATCGCGTCAACCTGTACTTTCTCATGCCCGGCGTGCTTCACCTACAGCTCGCAGTGGAGAGAATGTTTCCCTCGATTGCTGCGATTCCACGTGTCACCAATGGTGTGATCACTGCTTCCATCCCCACGTGACCAAGTGTGCCAGTGGGTGACGATGGCCTACCGGAGCCGCAGATTCGAGCGGCCACCACGAGGAATCCGAAAGCGTAGTACCACGACATCTCAGTGGAACTAATCCGGAAACCGCTTCGTTCGCTGTATCGCTCAACAAGCTGCTCGAACGACGGATAACCGCGGTGAGCGCTGGGGCACCCGAACAGCCGATTTCTCACGCCATGTAGGCCTGACCAGAAGACCTGCGCGACACCAAGGTCGACGAACGGGTCGCCCACCGTCGCATATCTCCAATCTAAAACGGCGGAAACTCGAACGGCATCCGCGAGCTGCCAGACGACATTACGGAGTTGGTAGTCGCCATGGCGAAGGACGGATCGGCCAGATCTTGGGATGGTCGCCGCGAGGGAGTCGAACAGTTCCCGGAGATCGGGGCGAGCAGTAATACCTGCTCTTTCAAGGCTTTCGTGCACCTGCGCCAAGTGAACTTCCAGACTCGATTCGTCAGCGCGTAGTCGATCAAGGCCGGTCCCGGTTAGGTCGACACCGTGAACCGAGGTCAATGAGTCAACGAATTGATACCCCAGTGCGTTCCGTAGTGGTACTGGAACCGCATCCAGATCAATGTCCGTTCGAAGTACTGTCCCGGCGACTCTCCGAGCAAGGTAGTAGCGAGATGCTCCTGTACCACGCTGAACGATGTCCGGTACTGGTACGACCGCCGCACCACCGAGTGCTGCTTGTACTGCGAGCTCTGTCTCGATGCCGTCGTGATCGTCGACAGCCCGGTGGAGGACCCAGTGCCGTCCTCCACCGTCTACCGAGTAACCCCGACCGAGCCGAGAATCCATCGTGCTTCGTAGGCTTAGGGTGGCACATTCGTCAAGATCACCTGACTCAATCAGACGGCGACGAATCTCTTGGAGATCGGCATCCGGGCGCACAGCGCTTGCGACCCCTCTTCTCACGAATGCTCCCTTTCCACAACGAGAAATGTCTTGACGAATTAGCGCGGCGACATGCGAAGGGCGCCGTCCATACGGAAGGTCTCACCGTTGAGGTAGTCGTGTTCGACGATCATCTGGGCGAGCTGGGCGTATTCGGCGGGCTGACCGAGGCGGGAGGGGAACGGGACGCCCGCTTCGAGGCCCTTGCGGTATTCGTCGGTGACGCCGGCGAGCATCGGGGTGTCGATGATGCCGGGGGCGATGGTGTTGACGCGGATGCCGAACTGCGCGAGGTCGCGGGCGGCGGGGACGGTCATGCCGTGCACGCCRCCCTTGGACGCGGAGTACGCGATCTGCCCGATCTGGCCCTCGAACGCGGCGACGGAGGCGGTGTTGATGATGACGCCGCGCTGCCCGGACTCGTCGACGGTGTCGGTCTTGGCGATGGCGTCGGCGGCGAGSCGCATGACGTTGAACGTGCCGAGCAGGTTGACCGTGATGACGGTGCGGAACAGTTCGAGGTCGTGGGGGCCCTTCTTCGACAGGATGCGCCCGGCCCAGCCGACGCCGGCACAGTTGACGACGATGCGCAGCGGCAGACCCGATTCGACGATCTTCTCGATCGCGGCCTGGACCTCGTCACCGCTGGTGACGTCGGTGGCGAGGAGGGTCACGCCGTCGGGGACGTTGTCGCCGGCGCGCTCGATSGACTGCTGCAGGTCGAGTCCGAACACGGTGGCTCCGGCGTCGGCGAGACGCTTGGCGGTGGCGGCGCCGAGGCCCGAGGCYGCTCCGGTGACCAGTGCGGCGGTTCCCTGAATTTCCACAGTTCGCATCCTTACTTTCCCGGCGGCCTCCGTTGGCCGACCCTGGTGACCTGCACCATAACGCCCGCTCGGTGTGACGGCAGCAGCGAGGGAAACGTGGTGGGCGGGGGACCGGGTAGTTTGTCTTCTCGCGCGGATCAGGGCACGCGCAGGACCGTAGGGGGACGGATGAGCGAGGACCGGCTCGAAGTGGATCGCGACGCGTTGGTGCGGTGCATCGCCGCGTGCGAGGTGTTGGCTGCCGACATGCAGGACCTGCGAGAKCGAGCGCATCGCGAACTCGCGCCCGAGAGCTTCGGTCTCGGCGAAACCCACCTGCGGTCGGCGGCAGACCTGGCAGCCCGGTTCCGGGCGACGGCGATCGGCGGCCCGGGCGTCGCTGTCGAGAACTCGGCGGTCGGGACGTTCGCGGCGCACGAGCGTTACGCGCTGGATCTGAAGGCGACGTTCGAAGCGGCGCTCGCCCGGTACGACGAGCAGGATGCGGCGACGGCACACCGCCTCGAGCAACTCTGACCACTCGCGTCAGTGAATGTGCTCCTGCCAGTCCGTCGGAACCCGAGGGGCGGGACCGGGGACGGTCTGGTCGATCGGATGATGTTGCGGCGGAGCAAGATCGGGGCCTTCGAAGGCAATCTCGGTGGCGTAGTTCCAGAACCAGTTCTCGCCCGGTTCGAAACTCCGCACGACGGGGTGCCCGGTGCCGGCGGCGTGCTTGGTGGCGTGCTGTTCCGGGGAGGAGTCGCAGCAACCGACATGGCCGCACTGCGCGCACCGGCGCAGGTGCACCCACCACCCGCCGTCGCTGTCGCACTCCGCGCACCCCTCTCCGCTCGGCGGCACGCTCGGGTCGATTCCCTCCAGCTCACCCATCTGAGGCTCCTTCCGCTGCTGCGACTTCGGGTTCGATCGGAATGCGGACCTGAAACCGGGTGTCGCCCGGTTCGGACTCCACGCGCAGGTCGCCGCGATGTTTCTTCACGACGATCCGCCACGAGATGTCGAGGCCGAGTCCGGTTCCCTCACCCACGGGTTTCGTCGTGAAGAACGGTTCGAAGATGCGCGACCGGATCTCCTCGGGCACACCCGGTCCGGTGTCGCCGATCTCGATGAGGGCCATGTCGCCGTCGCGGCGGGTGCGGACGGTGAGGGTGCCGTGGCCGTCCATGGCGGCGACGGCGTTGTCGATGAGGTTCGTCCACACCTGGTTGAGTTCCGCGGCGTACGCCGGGATCTGCGGCAGCGTCGGGTCGTACTCCTTCACCACCGTGACGGAGTCGCCGATCTTGCGGCCGAGCATCACCAGCGAGCTGTCGAGCAGTTCCCGCAGATCGACGCGCTGGTAGGGGGCACGGTCCATCTGCGAGTACTGTTTCGCTGCGTTCACCAGGGTGGAGACCCGGGCGGTCGAGTCGGCGATCTCGTTCATCAGCAGTTCGGTCTCGATGGTGTAGTTGAGCCAGCGGATCGCGCTCTCGACCATCGATTCGTCGTCGACGCTGGCGACGATCCGCTCGAGCCACGGCACGTCGAGACCTGCCTGCACGAACGTGGGCGCCAGGTCCCAGCCCCCGGAGACGCCGTGGTCGTCGAACCAGTCGCCGAGTTCGTCCTCGCGGTCGGACGCTTCGAGCGGGGTCAGCGTCGGCGCCTTCGCGACCAGTTCGGCTGTTTCCTCCTGCAACCGGATCAACGTGGCCAGCGCCTGCCGGTCGTACACGCCCGAGGCGATCACGCTCAGTTTCTGCCGCATGTGCGACACCCGGTCGCGCAGCGACGCCGTCGCCCGGACCGCGGCGGCCGCCGGGTTGTTGAGCTCGTGCGTGAGCCCCGCCGACAGCGACCCCAGCGCGAGGAGGCGTTCCCGCTGATCGACGACCTGCTTCGCGTTCTGGTTGCCGAAGAACAGCCCCTCCAGCAGGTGCACGGCCATCGGGAACCATTCGCGCATCAGCTGCCCGAAGCGGTCGGCGTCGAGGACGAAGAACTTCGACGGGGCGGTGACGCGCATCGACGCGGTGTACGTCTGGGGTGCACGGTCACCGAGATACGACTGCCACGCCCCGGAGTACACGCCGCGCTGGGACGTCCGGCTGAACTCGATCTCCTCGCCGCCCGACAGTTTGCTCAGCACGAGCTCGCCTTCGATCAGCACGTAGAAGCACGTCGCGACCTCACCCTCCGCGAACACGGGGCCGGGTTCGATCAGTTCGACGTGCCCTTTCTCGCAGAGCTGCTCGAGCTGGTGGTCGGTGAGCTTCTCGAAGAGGAACAACGTCCTCAGCTCGGGGGGATTGCACGGGAGTTGGGTCATGGTCTGCCCCTGGTCACGGTTGGCCGATGTAGCGGTGGACGAGCATCACGGCCATGGCGCCTTCCCCGACCGCCGACGCCACCCGCTTCGCCGATTCGGAGCGCACGTCGCCCGCCGCGAAGATCCCCGGGACGCTCGTCTCGAGGTGATGGGGGAGACGGTCGAGGGGCCAGCCGCTCGGTGGTTTCCCGTCGACGACGAGGTCGGGTCCGGACACGACGAACCCGTTCTCGTCCCGCGCGACGACACCCTCGAGCCATTCGGTCCGCGGGGCGGCGCCGATGAACAGGAACAGGAACCCGGCGTCGACGGTCTCCTCGTCGCCGGTCGCGTTGTTGCGCAGCCGGACCTTCTCGAGGTGACCCTCGCCCTCGACGCCGATCACCTCCGTGCACGGCCGGACGCGGATGCGCGGGTTCCGTTCGATCTGCTGGACGAGGTAGTACGACATCGAATCCTCGAGCGACTGCGCCCGGACGACGATGGTGACCGACCGGGCACCCCGCGACAGGTAGACCGCCGCCTGTCCGGCGGAGTTGGCCCCGCCGACGATGTAGACGTCCTGGTCGGTGCAGCGGGCGGCCTCGGTGACGGCGGATCCGTAGTAGACGCCGCGACCGGTGAGGTCGTCGACTCCGGGAGCGGGGTGACGCCGGTAGGAGACGCCGGTCGCCAGGATCACCGTGTGCGCGTCGATGGTGTCGCCGTCCGCGAACCGGACGGTCCGCGCCGATCCGTTGACCTCGAGCGCCACCACGTCGCGGGTGGTGATCAGTTCGGCCCCGAATCGGGTGGCCTGCCTGCGGGCCCGTTCGGCGAGCTGCGCGCCGGACACGCCGTCGGGGAAACCGAGGTAGTTCTCGATGCGGGAACTCTGACCCGCCTGCCCGCCGGTTGCGGTCCGTTCGATCAGGGCGGTGCGCAGACCCTCCGAGGCGCCGTAGACGGCGGCGCCCAGGCCGGCCGGTCCGCCGCCGACGACGACGAGGTCGTAGAAGTTCTCCGACGGGTCGGTCCGGAGTCCGAGATGCCGTCCCAGTTCGGTGTCCGACGGCTCCACCAGGCATTCGCCGTCGGAGCAGATCACCACGGGCAGGCGCCGGCCGTCCTCGCCTGCGGCGGTGAGCAGCCGCCCGCCCTCCGGCTCGTCCGACATGTACCAGCGGTACGACAGCTGGTTGCGGGCCAGGAACTCGCGCACTTCCGAGGACCGCGGCGCCCAGCGATGACCCACGACCTTCGTCTCCTCGGCGGGGTGATGATCCGACGACGCCCACGCCTCGAGCAGGGCGTCGACCACCGGGTACAGCTTCTCCTCGGGCGGGTCCCACGGTTTGAGCAGGTAGTGGTCGAGGTCGATGACGTTGATCGCCTCGATGGCCGCGTCGGTGTCGGCGTAGGCCGTGAGCAGCACTCGCCGCGCGACCGGATACAGGTCCATGGCCTTCTCGAGGAACTCGATCCCGCTCATCGACGGCATCCGGTAGTCCGCGAGGATCGCCGCGACGGGATCCCCGCGCAGCTTCATCTGCTTCATCGCGTCGAGTGCGGACTCGCCGGATTCGGCGCGGATGATCCGGTACTTCTCGCCGTATCGGCGCCGGAGATCGCGGGCGACGGCGCGCGAGACCCCGGGATCGTCGTCGACGGTGAGAATCGCAGGCTTGCCGCTCGCTACGGGATGGTTCACACACGCCCTCTCGTCCGTGAGAACTGCGAGGTACTCCAAGGCTTCCGAGTATTGCCCGAGGGCGCGGCTTTGTCGACCGGGTTCAGTCCTGGTGCTGCATCTGTTCGGGCTCAGCCGCGGCACCGCGGCGGCGCCGTGACCACACGGCGCGACCGGCCGCACCGGCCAGCGCCAGAACGACGACGGCGGTGCCGGCGATCGGGCCGGCCACGTTGCCGGGGAGCAGGCCCTCGAGCAGCAACCAGATGCCGAACGCGAAGAACAGAACGGCCGCGCCGATGCGGATGACACTCTCGGGCAGATGCTTACCCAGCACGGCGCCGACGACGATGGCGAGGGCGTCGGCCGCGACCATGCCGACGGTCGAGCCGATCCATACGCCGATGGTGTCGTGGTCGGTGGCGAGGGTGATGGTGGCGAGCATGGTCTTGTCGCCGAGTTCGGCGAGGAAGAAGGCGGACGTGACGGCCAGGAACGCCGAGCGGGTGGCCCGCCCTGCCTTGAGCTGCTCGTCCTCGCTGAGGTCGTCGCCGCGCAGCGTCCACGCACCGAAGATCAGGAAGGCCGCACCGCCGACGATGCTGATCGCCGCGGTCGGGAGCGCGACACCGAGGTAGTGGCCGACGGCGACGGACACCAGGTGGACCACGGTGGTCGCGACGGTGATGCCGGCGATCACGACCCACCAGCGGTAGCGCAGCGCGAACGTCATCGCCATCAGCTGGGATTTGTCTCCCAGTTCGGCGACGAAGATCACGCCGAAGCTCAGTAGTGCGGCGGTCAGCACGGGCATCCTCCTCCTGTGGTCGGTCGGAGGATGACGGGTGGATTCCTCCGGCCTGGCAGACGCGGGTACGTCTGTCCGGCCGAAGGTCTCGCCCACCGGCGCCGAGTGATCCGGCGGCGGTTCGCCAGGCCGGGTCCGGTGCGGTGAAGCAACGAGCCGGTATGTCGACACAGGCGATTGGGGGCTACTCCCCTTCGATGTCCGTAACGTTAGCGTGACTTATTTGAAAAGGCAAAGGCGGCAATAAGTTTGGGGCACCGACCGCAGAAACTTCGGGTACCCTCACGAGGCCAGCAGCATGGCCAAAACGGCAGTGTCGGGATCGCTGATCGGGTCGATGCCGACCCGGCTGACCATGGACGTCACCGTCCCGTCCGCTTCTGCCTCCACCCACGCCGCCCGGTGTTCCAGCCCCAGGTGGGGGAGGCCGGGGAGCAGGACACAGCCCGACGCGGCGCCCGCGCACTCCGGGAGCGACGGGGTCGTCTCGGACGGCGGGTGCAGCATCATCAGCGCCGGCGGCTGATGATCCGCGAAGCGGCCGGGAGCGAGCGCGAACTCCCCGAGAACTGTGCCCTCGGCCACCACGAGGCCGACGGTCTCGGGTTCGGGCTCCTCGGGCAGGTCCTCGTGCGCGCCGAAGACGGTCGTGGTGTGGAGCAGCCCCGGAACGCACGCCACCCGCACGGCGAGCGCGAGCAACTGGGCCCATTCCTTGGTGGTGTCGGGCCAGCGCCCGGAAATGACGAATCCCCGCAAAGTACCCGCGGCCTGGAAGGGCGAGATGCCGATGTAGCCGTCCCTGTTCATCTCTGCCTCCTCGGTGTGATGACACGCTTCGAACATGATTCGTTCTGCACACCTCGTTGGGTACTTGAAGAATGCGCCCGACAGTGCCTGGCACACAAGAGCAGGGGAGTGCTAACGGGTCTTCACGCGGGCGAACATCTCAGAGAATCCTCAGAATGGTCACAATGTGCCGCTACGAAAGCCACCTACCCTCACCGGAATGACCTCTGAGCGCGCACGGAATTCCGCGAATCACGCCCGAACCGAGTCGACGCGAAAGGTCCTCACTACGCGGCGCGTCGCCGCGGCCACCATGGCCGGTCTGGTCCTGGCGTCCGCGGGGGGACTCGGGTACGTGTTCCTCGGTGACAGCGCGGCAGACAGCCGGACCGTGGCCATCGTCAACACCGACGCCGGCGCCACCGTGGACGGAAAACCGGTGCGTGCGAGCGACACCCTCATCGAGAAGCTCGAGGCGAACGAGGCCTTCGACTGGAAGGTGGTCGACGCGGACGCGGCGGCGGACGGCGACTGGTTCGCCACGGTGACCGTGCCCGAAGACTTCAGCGAGGCGGTGTCCTCGGTGTGGGGCGCGAAGCCACGGCAGGCGACCCTCGACCTCGACGTCGCGGGTTCCGACACCGGTGCCTCCGAGGAACTCTCCGGAGTGGTGTCGTCCCAGATCGGCGCGGACGGCATCACGGATCTGCTGGCGGACATGTCCTCGTCGCGGACGCGGTTCCAGCAGGCGGGAATGACAGCCGGGTTCCTCGCAGCCGGCACGGCGGCGGCGGACGATGCGGCACAACAGCTCACAGAGGGCGCCGACACTCTGCTCCCATATCTCGAGAAGGCACGCTCCGGCTCGGTGCAACTGCTGGGCGTCGCCGACCAGGTGGCGGGCGTGGTCGACCAGACGTCGGGAACGGCCGACGACCTCGCGGACCGGTTGAGCGCGCTGGGGCTGACGCTGGGCGGAGCGAACGACAGCGCCACCCGGATGCGCACCGGAATCGACGAGGCGATCCGCGTTCTCGACGCCACTCCCGTTGCATCGGACGTGGTCCCGTCGCTCCGGCAGGTCAGTGCCGACCTCGATCTGTTCTCCGCACAGCTGGGTTCGGTGCCCGGTCTGCTGGGCGGAGGAGTCGGTCCCGACACGGACCTGGGCGAACTCGTGCGCGTTGCGATGGGTCAGCTCACCGACGCCAGCAATCAGCTGAGCAGCGGGGCACGGCAACTGAACGACGGTATCGTCCCGATCGCCGATCAGGCACCGGAGATGCTCGAAGGTGCCACCTCGCAGATCGTCGACGGGTTCGCGAAGCTGAAGACGTTGTCGGGGCAGCTGTCCACCGACCTCAACAACGGTGTCGCGGCGATGCCGGTGCGCACGGCGGCTCAGCAGAACCAGTTGGCGACGGTGCTCGCCGAACCGGTCGCGGTGACCCGCACACTGTCCGCGCCGTCACCGATCCTCACCGCCGAGCACCTCGCCGTCGGCTTCGGGATCACCACCGTGCTGCTGGCGGGTGCCGTCGTGTGGATGGGCCTGCGGCGCAGGGCTTGACCGTCAGCGGGCGTCTTGGATACGACGCCACGGTGTGGCCTGCTCGAGCTCGAACGCCAACTCGAGCAGTGTCCGCTCGTCGCCGTGGTCGGCGGAGAAGTGCGACGCCAGCGGCAGGCCGCGGGACGTCTCGTGCAGCGGCAGCGAGATGGCCGGTCCGCCCGACGCGTTGTTGAGCGGCGTGAACGCCGTGTAGGCGATCAGCTTGTCGAACAACTCCTCGAAACTCTGTGTCGGCGAGAGGTATCCGAGCTCCGGCGTCGTGTGAGCCAAGGTGGGCGACAGGATCACGTCGTACTTCTGGAAGATCTGCGCGTACTCACGGTACGTGCGCCGCAACCGGTAGAGCACCCGCGGAGTCTTCGCGATGTTCCTGCGGTACATCGCGGCGAGTCCGCGCGTCAGGTTGTCGGTGGCGTCGCGGTCGAAGTCCGGTCCGAGCATCCGCTTGCCGTTGCTGGAGATGACGAACGACAGGAATCCCCAGTAGATGCAGAAGTCTTCGACGAACGAGGAGTTCACCGGCATCGGGCACTCCTCGACGTGGTGCCCGAGGTCGGCCAGCAGATCGGCGGTCGCGTGGACCGACTTGCGCGTCTCGTCGTCCGTGCGGGAGGCGGTGACCGAATCGACCACCAACCCGACCTTCAGCCGGGTGCTGCTCGGCCCCTCGACCAACCGGATGGGTGGCAGCGCCGGATTGCGGTAGTAGCGTTCGGCGGACGCCATCCACCGTGCGGTGTCCCGCACCGAGCGGGTGACGGCGCCCTGCGCGATGATCCGGATCGGCAACGTCTTGTCCATGGCGTCGGGGACCGTCCGCCCGCGGGACGGTTTCAGGCCGACGAGCCCACACGCGGCCGCGGGTATGCGGATGGAGCCGCCGCCGTCGTTGGCGTGCGCGATCGGCACGACACCCGCAGCGACGAGTGCGGCCGAACCACCCGAGGACGCTCCCGGCGAGAAGGCGGGATTCCACGGATTGTGCACGGCCTCGGCGTCCATGAACTCGGTGGACGCGCTGAACCCGAACTCGGGGAGCCGGCTCTTCCCCAGCGAGAGCACACCTGTGGACAGATATTGCGTGACGAAGTCGCTGTCGACCCGGGCGGGCTGTGCGGCGAAGGCGACGCTGCCGTGCTGCGTGGGCAGGCCCGCGACGTCGACGTTGTCCTTGACGACGGTCGGCACCCCCGCGAAGGCGCCCTCGTGTGGGCGGTCCGCTTCCGTCAGTGCACGGTCGAAGTCGGCGAATGCCAGGGCGTTCAGGGCGGGTCCGACCGACTCGGCGCGCGCGATCGCCGCCTCCGTCACCTCGCGAATCGACACCTCTCCCGCGGCGATCCGTGCCGCGAGGCCGGTGGCGTCGAGGTCGCCGAGCGCGTCGTCGCGGAAGGCGTGGACGACGGTGTCGTCCCGGGCGGGGTTGCTGAACTCGGTCACTTCCGAAGCCTATTGGACGCTCGGCCTGCTCGGAAGGAATTCCGGACCCGAAACGAGCACGGGCGCACGGACACACCCGAGAGTGGTCCGTGCGCCCGTGGCTGCGGAGAGGAAACTAGACGATCAGGCCCGCGGTCTGCGTGCGTGCCTTCTCGAAACGAGCGGCAACGTCCGCCCAGTTCACGATGTTCCAGAAGGCCTTGACGTAGTCGCCCTTGACGTTCTGGTAGTCGAGGTAGAAGGCGTGCTCCCACATGTCGAGGAGCAGCAGCGGCGTGAGGCCGATCGGGATGTTGCCCTGCTGGTCGTACAGCTGGACGATGAGCAGGCGCTGGCCGATGGAGTCCCAGGCCAGGATGGACCAGCCGGAGCCCTGGATGGCGTTGGCGTTGGCCGAGAAGTGGTTGCGGAACGCGTCGAAGCCGCCGAACTGGTCGTCGATCGCGGCAGCGAGCTCACCGGTCGGCTTGTCGCCACCGTCGGGCGAGAGGTTGTTCCAGAAGACCGTGTGGTTGGTGTGGCCGCCCAAGTGGAAGGCGAGGTTCTTCTCGTGCAGGTTGACCACGGCGGGCAGGGTGTCCGACTCGCGGAGCTCGGCCAGCTTGTCGAGGGCCGTGTTGGCACCGGTCACGTACGCGGCGTGATGCTTGTCGTGATGCAGTTCCATGATCTTGCCGGAGATGTGCGGCTCGAGAGCTGCGTAGTCGTACGGGAGTTCCGGCAGCGTGTAAACAGACACGAGGGTCCCTTCATCTATGGGCGTGTGAGCCCTTGTGTTTCCGGGTGCCGACGACACGTGGGCACGCGTCTGACACCCGCCTTTGGCGAATCGTTCTCGGGTATATACCCAATCTCATTGGTACACCCTGCGCAACAGTTGGGGTCACCGAGCGATTCCCTCACAGGAAAGTTCGGACACCCGAAAAAATGCTGACGAGGTGACACTGGATGTCGTGAGAATTCGTCCGACCGGTGAACGGAACCTTAAGCTGACGCGATGCCTTCGCTGATACCTGTTGCAGATTCGCATGCGGCCGCGCCGCGTGTGGAGCTCACGGGCGCGAATCTGCTCCGCTTCTTCGCAGTTCTGGCCGTGATCTACTCGCACATCTCGTTCTATCTGATCGACGACCTCGGAACCGGATGGTGGTTCATCGACGTCGTCTATCAAATCTTCATCGAGAGGGGCGGTCTCAACCAGCATCTGTCCTTTCTCGGGGTCGCCGTCTTCATGATGCTGACCGGGGTGTTGATCACCCGTTCGGCCATTCGTCACGAGCCCGGGCAATTTCTGTTCAACCGGCTCGGACGAATCCTGCCCGCATTCTGGGTGGCCGTTCTCGCCGCGATCGTGCTCGTCCGCCTCGGCATCAACGGCATGTTCAGCGGCCAGGACGGGGTGTCGAATGTCGACGCGGCCCTGAGTTTCGTGCTCGGCGGCTTCTTCCTCAAACCCGAGGTGGCGGTTCTCGGGGTCACCTGGACCCTCGCCGTGCAGATCTTCGTCTACCTCGCCTGCGTGGCCGCGCGCCCCGTGCTGCGCACCCTGCCCATCGCGATGCCGATGGCCGGCGCCGCGGTCTGCGCACTGATCCTGCTCTACAACCTGTACGCGCCGCAGCCGTACACGGTCCCGATGCTGTCCAAGATCGCCGCGACGCTGCCTGCCGTGTTCCTCGGGCAGATCATCTACCTCGGCTGGGCCCGGCTCGCGGACTGCCGGTGGATCATCGTCGCCGGGCTGGCCCAGGTCGAGGTCATCCGCCTCGCCACCGACTTCCGCGTGTACTGGGCGGGCGATCACTACCTCTGGACGTTCGCTGTCGTCACCGCGTGCGTCGTGCTGGTGGGCCGGTACGACGGTCCCGCGGCGCACTGGGCCGTCGTGCGGTGGACCGCGACGCGCAGCTACGCGATCTACCTCGTCCACACCCTGATCCTGTACCGCGTGTACGAGCACACGGTCGGCTCGTTCGGCGAGACCGGGGCGGTGATCGCATTCCTCGTGGTGACGGCACTGGTGTCGGAGGCGATGTACCGGTGGGTGGAGGTCCCCGCCACGGGGTGGGTGACCGCTCGCGTCGAGCGGATGCGCAGACAGTCGGCGCTCGCGCGGGAGACCACTCCGGCACCGCGCGTAGCATCGAATCATGTCTTGGTACGACGAGCTTCTGGGTCGAGCAGCCGCTAAGTCCGTGATGGTCACCGCCGAGGACGCCCTCCCCGGCCGCAGTCAACCGATTCCCGTTCCGGCGACGCACTTCGTCAACGGTCACCCCCTGCAACCCCCGTTCCCCGAGGGCATGCAGACCGCCGTGCTGGGCATGGGATGTTTCTGGGGCGCCGAGAAGGAGTTCTGGCAACTCGACGGCGTCTACACCACCGCGGTGGGATACGCCGGCGGCTACACGCCCAACCCCACCTACGAGGAGACCTGCTCCGGTCGCACCGGTCACACCGAGGTCGTGCTCGTGGTCTTCGATCCGAAGGTGATCTCGTACGCCGAGATCCTCAAGGAGTTCTGGGAGAACCACGACCCCACACAGGGCATGCGGCAAGGCAACGACCAGGGAACGCAATACCGTTCGGCCATCTACACGATCGACGAACAGCAGGTGGAGATCGCCGAGGCCACCGGTGAGGCCTTCGAGAAGAGGCTCGCCGACGCTGGATACGGGGCGATCACCACGGAAATCGCCCCGCTCACGCAGTTCTACTACGCCGAGGACTACCACCAGCAGTACCTCGCGAAGAACCCCGGCGGTTACTGCCCCGTGCACGCCACCGGCGTCAGCTGCCCGGTCGGTCTGCTGAAGCAGGACGAGGTCCCGGCGCAGACCGACATCCTGCCGCCCTCGTAATCCCCCCCGGGTCTCAACCGCGGGTCGCGGACCATGTGAGCACCGCGGACGCCGCGATGGCGCTGACGGTGCGCACGTGGTTCCACCCTGTCCATCCCGACACGTAGTCGCGCCAGTACGCCGCCGAGTCGGCCGCGGTGGGGTCGATTGCGTCCAGCGCGTTGTTGTGCGGCACGTGGTAGACGATGGTCAGGATGATCCCGACGAGATACAGCGCGCACGCGATCACCGCGTAGACGGCCGAACCGTCGTGCCGCACCACACTGACGACCGCGAGCACGATCGACGTCAGTGCGGTGCCGAACAGCGCCGTCATGAACCAGAAGTTCGGCGCCTCGCGGTTGATCGCCTGCATCGCCGTGATGCCCTGAGCCGGTTCCAGGCGACCGAGCCCGGTCATGATGAACGTGGAGAACGCGAACATCACGCCGCCCACCACGCCGGCGCCCACCGCCGTGACGATCGTCAGATAACGCTCCATTGGTCAGACCCTCCAGACACCGGCCGCTGCAGCGGCGCGGACGTAGTCGGTGAAGTCGCGGGGCGCGCGCCCCAGTGCGCGTTCCACCCCGTCGGTGAGTGATGCGTTGCGCCCGTCCAGCACTTCGTCGAACAGGTAGGTGAGCAGGCCGATCGCGTCGGACGGTACCCCCTGCCCGGCCAGCGCCGTCGAATACTCTTCCGAAGTGACTGGGGTGTACCGGATTTCACGACCCGTTGCCTTCGCGATCTCGGCGACGGCGTCACCGAACGACAACAACCGCGGCCCGGTCAGTTCGTACAGTTCGCCGGCGTGGCCGTCCCCGGTCAGAGCGGCGACGGCGATCTCGGCGAGATCGTCCGCGTCGACGAAGGGTTCGAGCACGTGCCCGTCGACGGGCAGTGCGAGGTCGCCCGCAAGCAGTGAGTCGAGCATGAAGCTCTCGCTGAAATTCTGGCTGAACCAACTGGACCGGAGGATCGTCCACTCGGCTCCCGCCTTGCGGATCGCGAGTTCGCTGCGCTCCGCCTCGGCTTCGCCGCGACCGGAGAGCAGGACGAGTCGCCGGGCGCCGTTCGCGACGGCCAGGCCCGCGAACTCCTCGACGACCTCCGCCGCTCCCGGCACCGCGAGATCCGGGTAGTAGGCGATGTACACCGAGGTGGTTCCTTCCAGCGCAGGCCGCCACGTGTCCCTGTTCTCCCAGTCGAACGGGGGACGGCCGGAGCGGGAACCGCCCCGGGAAGGTACTTCCGCGGCGGCGAGCCGGGCGAGGACGCGGCTGCCGATCTTGCCGGTGCCGGTGAGGACGAGTGTGTGCGGTGTCGTTGTCATGTCTTTCAGTCAAGACGGCGACGCCGAGACTTTCCATGGTTGAAACCCGCTGATCCATACGCGAGCGTCTACGGTGGATGTGTGGATCCCCTCGCCGGTCTCATCAGTGGTCCCCGCGCCGCAGGCGCGTTCGTGCTCCGCTCGATCATGGAACCGCCGTGGTCGCTGCAGATCGACGACCACGCGCCGCTCAGCCTCGTCGCGATGGGCCGGGGCGAGGCGTGGATCCTGCCGCACACCGGCGACCCGGTGCAGCTCACCGAGGGTGACGTCGCGATCGTTCGCGGACCCGAGCGCTACGTCGTCGCCGACCATCCGGACACCCCGCCGCACGTGATCATCAACCCCGACCAGAGCTGCACGACGCTCCGCGGGGAACCGCTCGCCGAGGCCATGGACCTCGGCGTGCGCACCTGGGGAAACAGTGCGGACGGCCGCACGGTCATGCTGACCGGGACGTACCAGACCCCGGGCGAGATCAGCATGCGACTGCTGACCGCGCTCCCGGAACTCGTCGTGCAGCGCCGCGCCGACTGGGACTCGCGGCTGGTCACCCTCATGCACGACGAAGTGGTGCGGGACGAACCCGGACAGGAAGCGGTGCTCGACCGTCTGCTCGACCTGCTGCTGATCGCGGTGCTGCGCGCCTGGTTCGCGCGGCCGGCGGGCGAGGCGCCGTCGTGGGTGCGGGCGCAGAGCGACCCGGTGGTGGGCAAGGCGATGCGCATCCTGCAGAACAACCCCTCCCGCCAGTGGACGGTGGAGTCGCTCGCCGCGGAAACCGGCATGTCGCGGGCAGCCCTCGCGCGACGATTCACGGACCTCGTCGGCGAACCGCCCATGACATTCCTCGCCGGCTGGCGGCTGTCCCTGGCCGCGGATCTGCTCCGCGAACCGGACGCCACGGTGGCGTCCGTGGCCCAGCGCGTGGGGTACGGGAGCGGATTCGCGCTGAGTGCGGCGTTCAAACGCGTGCGCGGAGTGAGCCCCAAGGAGCATCGTGAGATGGCGGGGAGCAGATGAGTGTATTACGGCACAGTGCCGAAAGACACACCGGATTGACTTGATCTTGTTTGCCTTGCGTACGACCCTGGATGGTAGGGAATTGTYGGCGAGAGGACCGGATCCGGAATGTGGAACAACTCTCAAGCACGGGGGCTGCGTAAGCGGTCGGCCCRTCAGCGGCACAACCCGCTACTCCGGCGCTCGGACCGGATCGAGAACATGCTCACCCTCGCGGTCGTGGTGCTCGCGTTCGCGATGCTCCCCCTGGCCATCCTCGTGGGTGCCCGGACCATCGACAGTCAGCTGACGCTGGCGGAGAAGCAGGTCGCGGACTACCGCACCGTCTCCGCCACCTTGCTCGCCGACTCCACCGGCGTGTCCGTCACCTCCGACGTCGCACCGTCGGGCGTCGACACCGCCCCCGCCAAGTGGACGTGGGGCAACGAAACCCGCCACGCCGACATCACCGTCGACCCCGCCACGCCTTCGGGAACGAAGGAAGACATCTGGGTCAACGCCGACGGCAACCTCACCACCGAACCGATGTCGCCGTCCGCGGCACGAGTCGCCGGTGTGATCGCCGGCCTGTTCACCTGGTTCGCGGTGATGATGATCGCGCTGTCCGGCTTCCTCATCTGCCGCGCCTCCCTGAACCGCGCCCGCGACGCGCAGTGGGACCGCGACCTCCGACAGTTCTTGGATTCGACCACCCGGCACTGAGCCCGCTCAGCTGATCGAGCCCCTGAACTCGACCGCCTGCTGCGCAGCCTGCGTGGTGACGGCGATGTCGGCGACCGGGTAGACGTGGAACTCGAAGAAAGGTCCGAATTTCGTCGGACCGTCCAAGATGTCGTTCGGGTCATCCGCCTCGACGAAGGCGAATCCCCCGGTTCCGTCCAGGCGACCGAGGAAATGATGGAAGGTCGCCCCTTCCGCCGGCGTCCATCTTGCGAACACTTCCAGGCTCCGCCGCGCAGCTGCCTCGTTCTCGGCAGCGGACCCACCGTCACGCAGCGTCCAGGTAATCACGTACTTCATTGCACCCTCCCGAGGGCGTGCCGGGTTCAGCTCGCAGGGACCGCGCCGAGCTGCTGAAGGAATCCGAGTGTGTCCCACACCTGCCAGGTCTCGGCGATCTTGCCGTCGGCCAGACGATGGATCGAGATCGCGTTCATCTCCTCGTAGAATCGACGCACTACCGCTTCTTCCGCAGAACCCATGACAACCTCCGGAGCACTCGAGTGACACGGCCGTTCCGGCCGTACTTCGAGCTTTCCACCGGTGGAAAGGGAACGGAACGTTGCTGAGCACGCCGAATGACCCGGGCAGTCGTCGAGCGGAGGGGTGATGGGCGCGGAGTCCCGACTACGTGATCTGGGGCTGGTGCTGCCCCGCGCCGTCCAGCTGCCGCCGGGGGTGGAGTTGCCGTTCAGCTGGGTACGCGTGCACGGCCGCAGAGTGCTCGTGTCCGGACACGGGCCGCTCGCCGAGGACGGCACACCCGCCGGACCGTTCGGCTCCGTTCCCGCCGACGTGTCGGCCGCCGACGCCACGCACTCCGCCCGGCTCACCGCCCTCGCGGTGCTGGCAGGGGTTCGCCGCGCGGTGGGCGATCTCGACCGCATCGGTGCGTGGCTCACCGTCACGGGGTTCGTCAACGCCGAACCGGGCTACGACCAGACGACCGCGGTGCTCAACGGGTTCTCCGAGGTAGTGCTCGACGTATTCGGCCCGGACGTCGGCGACCACGCCCGGACGGCGATCGGGGTGGCCGCGCTGCCCCTGAATCTTCCCGTCGTCGTGGCCGCCGAACTCGAGCTCGCCTAGCTCAGTTGCGGAACGACCTCACTGGCGACCAGTTCCAGGTGGTCGAGGTCGCTGAGATCGAGGGTCTGCAGGTAGATCCGCTGTGACCCGGCCTCGGCGTAGCGGCCGATCTTGTCGACGAGCTCGGCGGGCGACCCGGCGAGTCCGTTCTCCCGCAGCTCGCTCACTTCGCGTCCGATGTTCATGGCGCGTGTCGCGATCTCCTCCTCGGTGCGCCCGCAGCACAGGACGAGCGCGTTGGAATACACCAACTCGGTGGGGTCGCGATCGATGGACTTGCACGCGAGCCGGACCCGTTCGAACACGTCCCGCGTCTCGTCGACGGACTGGAACGGGACGTTGAATTCGTCCGCGTACTTCGCGGCCAGGGCGGGCGTCTTCTTCTTGCCGGTGCCGCCGATCAGGACGGGCGGACCCTGCGGCTGCCGCGGCTTCGGGAGCGCGGGCGAATCCTTGACCGTCAGGTGCGTCCCGTCGTAGGAGAAGGTCTCACCGAGCGGAGTGCGCCACAGCCCCGTGATCACGGCGAGGGATTCCTCGAGCCGCTCGAACCGCTCCTTCAGCGGCGGGAACGGGATGCCGTACGCCTGGTGCTCCTCCTCGTACCAGCCGGCGCCGATACCGAGGTCGACGCGGCCGCCGCTCATCTGATCGACCTGCGCCACCGAGATCGCCAGCGGTCCGGGATGCCGGAACGTCGCGGACGTGACGAGGGTGCCGAGACGGATCGTGGACGTCTCGCGTGCGAGACCCGCCAGCGTGATCCACGCATCGGTCGGTCCGGGAAGGCCCTCGGTGTTCATGGCCAGGTAGTGATCCGACCGGAAGAACGCGCCGTATCCGAAACGTTCGGCGGCCTGCGCCACCGCCAGAAGATCGTCGTAGGTGGCACCCTGCTGGGGTTCGGTAAAGATTCGCAACTCCATGTGAACCACTCTGCCCGATCCGTGATCGGTACGCTGATTTCATGGCCAAGATCCCACTGAACCTGCCGAAACCGCTGGCCGACAAGCTGCCCGACGCGTTCGGGGGCAGCAGCGCCGGCGTGGTGCCGGTGGTCCGGCTGCAGGGCATGATCGCGTCCGGCGGAGCAGGTTTCGGGCGCGTGCTGAGCGCGGAATCCGTCGAGGAACCGCTGCGCCGCGCGTTCACCACGCACGGTGCGAAAGCGGTGGCGCTGCTGATCAACAGTCCCGGCGGGTCGCCGACGCAGAGCGAATACATCGCCGCCCGCATCCGTCAGCTCGCCACCGAACACGAACTGCCCGTGCTCGCGTTCTGCGAAGACGTCGTCGCGTCCGGCGGCTACTGGCTGGCCTGCGCGGCCGACGAGATCTACGCGACCGCCACGTCGGTGGTCGGCTCCGTCGGTGTCATCTCGGCGGGCTTCGGGTTCTCCGAACTGATCGACCGCCTGGGCATCGAACGGCGGCTGCACTCGGCCGGCGAGGCGAAGGCCCGCCTCGACCCGTTCTTCGCGGAGAAGTCCGAGGACGTGCAGTGGCTCGAACAGATCCAGGAAGGTATCCACGACGAATTCCGCGACTGGGTGGTCGGCCGCCGTGGGGACAAGCTGAAGGCGGACGGGGCCGAGCTGTTCAACGGCGACGTCTGGCTGGGGCGCCGCGCCGTCGAGCTCGGCATCGTCGACGGGATCGGCACGCTGCGCGAGGTGGTGGAGAAGCGGTTCCCCGACGCCACCCTCGAGATGACCGGGCCGCGCCGCTCGTTGTTCGCGAAGCTCGGGCTGCCCGCCGCGAGCTGGGACGAGGTGGCCGCCGCGATCGTCGGTGCGGCCAGCGCCCGCGTCGCGTGGTCGCGGTACGGGCGGTAACTACTTCGGCACGACGACCCCGACCGGGCCCGCGCCGATGCACAGCGACAGGTCCGGGGTCAGGGTGCTCACCCGCACGCTCTGACCGCCACCGGTGAGCCGCACGAACACCGAATTCGGGCCGCGCTGCACCGGCACCCGCACCGGGCTGCCGACCTCCATCGCGACGGCGATCTCACCGTCCGCGGTGGCCATGTAGTTGAGCTGCGCAGTCCACTCCCAGCCGGTCAGCGGTCCGTCGAGGGGGAGGGACACGAAACTGCGCTGATCCACCAGGTTCCCGCAGTCCGGGACGGGTCCGGGCTCGATCGCGCGCACCCACGTGACCTGGGCGTCGACCACCGAACCGTCGTCGTCGATCATCCGGAGGTCGGGGGTGCTGTCGGAGAACTCGGGGCGGTCCCGCAGCGGGGCGAACACCCGGCTCACCAGATTGTTCGGGTACGCCACCGGCAACAGCACCCAGATGGACGCGGGCTGCTGGAGGATCGGCGCGTCGTCCCGTTCGGCGAGCGACGCACGCGCGGTCGCGAGGTAGGCCGTGGTCGGGTTCTCCTCCCAGCTGCGGGTGAACGTGTACGTCGACCACAGGCTGCTCGCGACGAACGCGACCACGGCGGTGACGGCCACCAGCGGCCGCACCCGGACAGGGTCGGCGCGTCGGCGGGGTGCGCGGGCGATCAGCGCGACGGCGATCGCGAGGATCACGGCGGTGTCCGTGAAGTAGCGCAGCGTCTGCGCGAGTTCGTAGGTGGTGTCCGCGCCCCACCGGGTGACGACCATCGCCGTCACCGACAGCAGAAAGTACGCGGCCGTGAGGATCCACACCCAGCCGATGCGGCGCTTCAGCCGGACCGTCGTGACCACCGCCGCGACGAGGACCACCCAGCCGACCACCTCCAGCGCCGTCGACGGGGACGCCCACGGGGGACTCGGAATCCACCGGTCCCACGTCCACGGCCCACCCACGAACGTGGGCAACAACCCGAGCGACGTGCCGTGGTGGAACAGTTCGAACGCACGCGACGCGCCCGCCCATTCCCACTGCGACGCGACGGTCGAGAAATAGAACGCCGCCCACACCGCCAGCACCGCCGCCGACGAGACCCAGAGGGCCGCACCTCGCCGCAGCGTCGACCGCACCGGCCGCTCCCGCTCCCCGACGTACGCGAGCAGCGCCACGGTCGCGAACGCGACGAACGGGACCACGACCGACTTCTCGAAGAACAGCAGCGACGCGATCAGCACGAGCGTGCCCGACACCGCGTACCGCCGCCGCCCGGTGCGGCACAACTCGAGGGCGTCGCGCGCCACCCACGCCAGCGCGATCTGCAGCGGCAGTGCGTTGAGCGCCGCCGCCCACCACGCGAACGCCGGCACGGTCAGCGGAGAGAACAGATAGATCGCCAGCGGAACCAGCAGGACCGGACGTGGCCCGAGGATCGTGCGAAGCAGCCGGAAGACCGCATACGACGCCACCGCCTGCAGCGCGATCGTCGTCAGCATCGGCAGGATCCACTCGTACGGCGCCAACCGCGTCGCGATACCCGCCACCAGGAAGGCCCCGGGCATGAGGTGACCGTCGTGGTCGTAGAGCAGCAGGTCGGCGGAGAGCAGCGGGAGGCTTCCGCCGCGCCCGGCGAGGATCAGATCGTCCCAGTAGAAGTCGCTGTTCGCGGCCACCCACGTCCGCACGAGAAGTTGCACCACGACAAGGGCGGCGGCCACCTGGAGGACACGGGCGGGCCCGAGGTGCCACCGCGATCCGACGTCGTCCGTCATCGTTTTCCGAGATTACAGATCAGGTGGAACCAAACCGCGCCGGGCTGCGTCAGATCAAGTGTCGGGGCATTTTCGCCCCGGCACAGGTGGGGGAGACGACGGCCGGTCCGGAGTTCTCGGGTCGCTTCGCGGGCGATCCGAACTGGAGGGGTAATTCCGGGCCGAGCCGTCGGCCACCGAGTGGTGATTGTTCACCGAGCTGCGATGTCAAATTCATCCACCGTTGTGGACCGTTCATCCGAAGCTGTCAACAATCACGGATTCGCATGCGCTCTGACCTGTGTATGAGCACTCCTCACACTGTCCATAACTGTGTATGAACCTGTGGAAACTGTGGATAACTCGGCATTTTCCGTGGTGCAGCTCACACATTCTCCCCAAAAAGGACGATTCGGTCGTGGGCTGCCCGCATTCGCGGGTCGTGACAGAATCGGCAATGTGAAGTGGGTGCGGAGGGGATGAGCGTCGTCGTTCAGGTGTGCGCGCGATGCGCGGCTCGGTGGCCGGTCCTCGGCTCCCCGGCGCAGTGGTGCCCCCGCTGCCACGGTGTGCTGCTCGCCCCCGTCCGCACCGACCAGCACCAGCCACCCGCGAGCCGGGGATTCCGCTGGATCGCGCGATCCCCGCTGCGGCGGAGCGGCCTCGCGGCCGAGCCGTCGGCGCCGAGCTCCACCCCGCACTACACCGAGATCCCCCGCTGGGGACTCCACGATCACGTCGAATCACCCTCCGCGCGCCGCGACTGGCCGGAACTGCTCGCCGGCAAGGCGGCCTTCTTCCTCACCCTCACCGCCGGTCTGTACGCGTTCGCCGTGTTCGCCGAACTGGGCCGATACGCCGTGCTCCTTCGCAACCGGACCCGGCTGATCGATCCCACCCTGCTCGTCGTGTCCGACATCGCGGTGTTCCTCGGCCAGGCCGGCGGGATGCTCCTCGCGCTGCTGTCGGGCATCGGCGGTGTGTGCTGGTTGCTGCGGATGCGTCGCCGCACGTTCGCCCGTGCCAAGACGTCCGACCCGCGCACCCCCACCGAGGTGATCRTCGGTTGCGCGGTGCCGGGCCTGAACCTGGTGATGCCTGGTGTGTACCTGCTCGAGGTGATTCGCCGCGATCCCCGCGCCGTCCTGCTGGTCCGGGCCTGGTGGAGTCTGTGGATTTTCGGGGCCGTGCTCGTCGTCTTCAACTGGTTCTGGCGGTCCAGGCCCGGACTGCAGGCCATGGCGGACGGTGTCCTGCTGGCCGCCTTCACGGCGCTGGTCGCCTCCGCGACGGCCGTACTCGCACTGATGGTGCTCCGACGACTCGAGGGCCGGACGCTGAAGGGGGCGAAGGAACCCGTCACCCGCTGGGTGATCGCCACCGACCCGCCGCCGCAGAAGGACGCGGAGAAGGCTGCCGAGAAGGCCGCCGAGAAGACTCCCGCGGCCGGCGACCGGGAAGCCGTCGCGTCGTGAGCCCCGACCGGCGCGGACCCCTGGTCGTGGCGCACCGCGGCGCATCCGCGGCCATGCCGGAACACACGCTCGCCGCGTACGAGCTGGCGCTGGAAGAGGGCGCGGACGGACTGGAATGCGACGTGCGGCTCACCCGCGACGGCCACCTCGTGTGCGTCCACGACCGCACCGTCGACCGGACGTCCACCGGAACCGGCGTCGTCAGCGAGATGACCCTCGAAGAGCTCGCGGAATTCAATTACGGCACGGAAGACGAGCCGGCTGAACTCCTCGAGCTGAGTGCGCTGATCGCACTCACCCTGGACTGGTCGGCGCGCCCGGTGAAACTCTTCATCGAAACCAAGCACCCCGTGCGTTTCGGCGGCCTCGTCGAGAGCAAGGTGCTCGCCGAACTGCAACGCTTCGGCATCGCCGCGCCGCCGTCCGCCGACCACTCCCGAGCCGTCGTGATGTCGTTTTCCGCCGGAGCGGTGTGGCGGATCCGCCGGTCGGCGCCGATGCTCCCGACCGTCCTGCTCGGCGAATCCGCCCGGTACCTCGGCGGGGGAGCCGCGACCACCGTCGGCGCCACCGCGGTCGGTCCGTCGGTGAAGACGCTGCACGAACACCCGGACATCGTCGACAAGGCCGCCGCCGCAGGACGAGCCACCTACTGCTGGACCGTCGACAACCGCAGCGACGTCGAACTGTGCCGCGAACTCGGGGTCAGCTGGGTGGCCACAAACCACCCCGGCCGCACCAAGAAGTGGCTGGCGTCCTGACCGGACCGGCGTCGGCGTGTAGGTTTTGGCGTCGTGGCAAAGAAGAGCAAGAGAAACAGTGGTCCGAAGCCCGGTAGTGCCCGCGCCGAGAAGCTCGCGCAGCGGCAGGCGGAACGGGAGAGCGCCGCAGCGGCCGTGACCCGGCCGTTCGAAGGCCTCGCCGCCGAATGCGATCTGGTGGCGCTGCGCGAGTTCGTCCCGTCGGCGACCGCCCCGCTGCCCGTCAAGGATTCGTCCCGCCCGGTGACCCTCGCGACCGTGCTGCCCGGTGCTGTCGCGGCGCTGGTCCGCGACGAGGGCGACAGTGCAACCGGGTTCGTCGGTGTGCAGGTCCAGGCGCATTCCGCGGATCTCGGCGCCGATCTGGCCGCGTCCGTCGCCTGGGTCCGTGACGCCGCGGCCGGTGAATCGCTGGCCTCCGCCAACCCCGGATCCGACACCCCGGCACTGGCCGACGTGATCGACGCGGACGCACCGCTCGACATCACCGTGCACCAGGATTTCAACTGGTGGATTCCCGAAGGCGTGGAGCCGGCCCCCGAGGTCGCGACCACCGTGCAGCACGCGAATGCGGCGATCATGCCGTCTGCGCGCGTCGAGGCCGAGGGTGTCGTCGCGGCGTGGTGGGTCGATGCGGGCGAGAAGGCGCACATCCGCTGGGTGCGCCCGGAGAACGAGGACGATCTGATGCTGGCCCTGGCGCGCGTGCACGCGACCGGCGGCCTCCACCTCGGTGAGGGTTCGCGCTACGCCGGGTCGTTCCGGACACACGGACTGCTGGTCCCGGTGTTCGACCTGGACCGCGAAAAGCACGCGAACGAGTGGGCCGCCGCGACCGTCGAACTCGGCCAGCGACTGGCCGAAGCGCTCGCCGTCGACGCGCCGCTCACCACCGAGGAGCGTCGCGCCCGCGACGGACTGCGCGGCCGTCAGGTCACGTTGCGATAGGCCCTTCGGGCCCGTGCGCCTTTCTGGTAGCAACCACAACCAGAAAGGCGCACGGGTGGCGGAGCCGCCTAGATGGAACCGCCGGCTGCGTGCGGTGCCCCGGACGTGTCTGCGGGGCCGCTCATCTCACGTGCGACGAACTCCTCCAGGTCGAACAGGTTGCTGCCCGCGCGGTCGGCGATGGTCAGCAGCGTCGTCATGCTCGCGACCTCCTCGACCTGCTCCTTGAGGAACCACTGCATGAACTGCTCGCCGAGGTAGTCGCCCTCCTCGCGGGCGGTGCTGGCCAGCTGCACGATCTGCTCGGTGACCGTCTGCTCCTGCGTCAGGGCGAGGGCGATCGGCTCGCGTGCGTTCTCGAACTGGCCCTTCGCCGCGTCGACACCCGACAGTTCCACGGAGATGTCGCGGTCGAGGAAGTACTGGACGATCATCATGGCGTGGTTGCGCTCTTCGACGGCCTGCTTGTAGAAGTGCTTGGCCAACTGCGGCAGGTCCGCATTGTCGAAATAGACGGCAGTCGCGATGTACTGGTGTGACGCGTTGAATTCGTTGCGAATCTGGTCGTGGAGCAGAGCGTGGAATTTCGTCTTGTGCGCGTCAGTCGAAGTCATGAAATGGATAATATCGCTGGTCAGACCGGGTGTCATCCAAGTTGAACCTAATTTTGGGAAGCTTGCCCAAACTAAAGTCAACCTAATTTCGGGACCATTCTGATGTCATTTTCCTAACCTCAGCTGGCGGCGGATCCCCGACGGGAACGAGGCAAACCACGTCGGCGGGGCCTCGCCCGTGTATAAAATTCACAGCGTTCTGACGGCGCGGCCCGGAGGGGCAGACACATGGTGAGTCGATCCGGTGCGTGGCTAGCGTTGATTCTCGGTGCCCTTTTCCTGGGGGCGGCGATTCCGGCCCCGGCGCAGGCCGAACCGTTGTATCCGTGGCCGGATCCCGACCCGTTCTATCTCGCTCCGGCCGACCTCGGGGTCCTTCGTCCCGGCGACGTCGTGCGGACGCGGCGAATCGACACCTGGATGTACGCGAACTCGGACGGGTGGCAGATCGCGTTCCGGTCGACGAACTCGACGGGACATCCGATCCTGGCCGTCACCACGGTTCTGCTTCCTCGCGGTGTTGCGAATCCTCCGCTCGTGTCGTATCAGGCGATCGTGAATTCGCTCGGAACCAAGTGCGCCCCGTCGCGGTCGTTGTTCAATCTGGAACTGCAGGAGTCGCCGGGCCTGTATCTGGGCCTGCAACGCGGCTGGGCGGTCTCGGTGCCCGACCATCTCGGCCCGACCGGCGCCTACGGTGCCGCGAAACTCGGCGGCATGATCACCCTCGACAGTGTCCGGGCGGTGCAGCGGGTGGCCGAACTGGGGTTGTCGCACAGCCCGGTGGCGCTGGCCGGGTATTCGGGTGGGGGAATGGCCAGCGCGTGGGCCGCGGCGCTGGCCCCGAGTTATGCGCCGGAGCTGAAACTCGACGCGGTGGTGGCGGGTGGGATTCCCGCGGACCTCGAGCAGATGGCCCAGGGCCTGGGATTCAATCCGCACCCGGGGTTCGGGCTCGCGTTCGCTGCCGCGATCGGCTTGGAAAGGGAATACCCGGAACAGCTACCGATTTCGTCGCAGCTGAACGCGACCGGACTGTGGCTGCGCGAGTGGATGTCGAACGAATGCCGCCGGTTCCTCCTGTTTCACGGCGCCTTCCGCAGCGCCGGACAGCTGGCCGCATCGACCAGCCTCATGGCGAGTTCGGGCGCGCATCAGGTGCTGCGCGACAACAGTCTGCGGTACTTCGAAGGTGTCCCGACCGCACCCCTCTACCTGTGGCACGGCACCCTCGACGGGCTGACGCCGTTCGATTCGATTGCCGAGACCGCGCACCGCTACTGCGCCGCCGGTGCCAGACTGACGTTCGTCCCGTACGAGATATCCGAGCACATGACGACGGCAGTGGTGGGCTTTCCGGACGCGTACGAATACGTGGCCGCGCGGTTCCGCGGCGAACCGGCGCCCACCCGCTGCTGACCCGACAGGGTCAGACGCCGCCGCCCGCCCGCTTCGGCGCACCCGGCCGGATCGGTGAGTTCCCGCTCATCTCGCGGGCGATGAAATCCTCGATGTCGAACAGGTTGTCGCCGGCACGCTCGACGATGGTGAGCAGGGTGTGCATGCTCGCGACCTCCTCGACCTGTTCCTCCAGGAACCACTGGATGAACCGCTCGCCGAGGTAGTCGCCGGTGTCGCGGGCCGTACGGGCGAGCTTCGTGATCTGTTCCGTGACGACGCGTTCCCGTTCCACCGCCAGAGCGACGGGGGCGCGCACCGAATCGAAATCGGTGACCACGTCGTCGATGCCGGGGACGGTCACGTGGAGGTTGTTGTCGATCAGGTACTGGATCATCATCAGCGCGTGGCCGCGCTCCTCGGCGGCCTGCGAATAGAACCGGCGAGCCAGTTGCGGCAGATCGTGCGAGTCGAAATAGACGGCTACCGCGATGTACTGCTGGGACGCGGTGAACTCGTTGCGGATCTGCTGCAGCAGGAGGGCGTGGAACTCGGTGGGGGTCTTCGTCGCCGATTGAGACATGAGTGTCAGTTTACGGGCGTCGGTCACGGTCCGGTGGTGACCAGTTCGGCCGGGACCTGACGGTCGTTCGCCAGCGCGTCGAAGAACTGCGACGCCCGGTCGTGATCCCAGAGCAGCACGTTCCCGGCACCGTCGACGTCCTCGAAACCGCCCACGGGGACGGTGGTGGTGACCATGTCGCCGCGTACCGCCCAGGCGAGTGCGGCGAGGTGCCAGATGTGGTCGCTCTCGTCGACACGCAGCGATGCGGCGGTGTCGGTGACGAGCGGCCAGACGCGGAACGGGTTGAGCCACGTCGCGGGGCTGGTGGCCTTCGACATCAACGCCGCCATGAACATCCGCTGATGGTTCATCCGGTCGATGTCGGCGAGCGCGGTCGCGCGGCTGCGGACGAAGCCGAGGGCCTGCGCCCCCGTCAGTTCCTGGCAGCCGGGTGCGAGGTTGATCCCCGCGAGCGGATCGTCGATGGCGGTGTCCAGGCACATGTCGACGCCGCCGATCGCGTCGACGATGCCGGCGAAACCACCGAATCCGATCTCGGCGTAGTGGTCGATGTGCAGACCGGACGCCTCCTCGACCGTCTGGGTCAGCAGTTGCGGACCGCCGAACGCGAACGACGCGTTGATCTTGTCCTCGCCGTAGCCGGGGATCGACACGTACGAGTCGCGCGGGATGCTCACCATCGTCGCCGGGCCGCCGCCGCTGGGGACGTGCACCACGATGATGGTGTCGGTGCGGTCGGGGCCGCTGTTGCCGCCGGTCGACAACTCCTGTTCCTGCTCGGGGGTCAGCCCGGTGCGGCTGTCCGAACCGACGAGCAGCCAGTTCGTGCCGGGGGTGTCGTCGATCCGGCCGGGGTAGTCGGCCACGGCGTCGATCCGGTTCAGCGAACTGTCGAGGTAGTACGTCATGCCCGCGAGCGCCAGGACCAGCACCAGGAACAGGATGCCGATGYGCCGGCCCCAGTTCCGCGTGCGCTTGGGACGTCGCTGCCCCGGGGGCTCCGGGGTCCGTGGCGGTGCGAGCGGCGGGGGTGGTGGTGGCGTGCGAGGGGGACGCCGGTCGGGCACCCGAGGCGGCGGGGGCGGCGCGTCCCGGTACGGCTGCGGCGTCTGGGTGGGCGCGTAGCCGCGCGGTCCCTGCGGCGGTGCCGACCGGGACAACTGCGGTTCGGGGGCCTGCGACCACGCCTGCTGGGGCGGCGGCGGGGCGCCCCGACCGTCGCGGCGGATCACCTGGGTGCCCTCCGGCGGCGGCGCCGGGGGGCCCTGCCGGGGAGCGGGGTGGCGCGGGCGGGGCGCAGGAGGTCCCTGTTGCGGGGGACCTTGCGGTGGCACCCGCCGCGTCTGCGGAGGAATCCGCTGGTCAGGCGGCGGCATTCGGCGGTTCGGGGGCGGCGGCACCTGCTGCCCGCCCTGCGTCCGCCGGGGCGGACGGGGCGGCAGCGGAGGATAGGGGGCGTCGCCGGTCACCCACGCGACTTTACTGGTCCCGCCGGATTACGGAATCCAGCCGACGTGCCCGCGCAGGGCGGCGTAGCCGACGAACGCGACCGAATCGATGGTGGCGTGGGCGATCACGAGAGGCCACAACCGTCCAGTCTTCTGCCAGTACCGGCCGAACACCAGACCCATGGCGACGTTTCCCAGCCCGCCACCGAAACCCTGGTAGAGGTGGTACGTCCCGCGGAGCACCGCCGACGCGAGCAGCGACGAGTTCTCGCTCCACCCGAGTTGCCGCAGTCGGGTGATCAGATATGCGACGACGAGCACTTCCTCCGCGCCGGAGTTCGCGATCGCCCACAGGATCAGGGCCGGCAGCCGCCACCAGTGATCCCCGATCGTGCTGGGCACGACGGTGAGGTTGGCGCCGATTGCGCGGGCTAGCAGGTAGAAGCCGAGCCCGGGCAGACCGATCAGTGCGGCGAGCCCGACACCCTGCGTCGCGTCGGGACGCCACCGGGGCCGGCCGAGCCCGACGGCGCGCGGGCCGAGGCCGCTGCGCCACAGGAGGTACAGACCCAGCGCACCCCAGGCGAGAAGTTTCACGACGCCGAGCAATTGCCGGGCGACGTCGATGATCTGGTTCTCCGCGCGGGAGACATTGAGGGCGACGGCCTGATCGGCAAGGTTGCCCGGGGTCAGCAGCGATTCGGACAGCGACAGGAGTCCCGACAGTCCGCTCGTCCCGAACGTGACGAGCAGGACGATCGTGATCTCGATCCACAGGGCCCGCCGCTCACTCCTGGTGGCCGGCGGAGCGGCCGGTTCGGGTGAGGCGGGCCGTATCCAGGAGGCGAGCGTTGCACGCGAGATCACGCGGCACACGCTAGCGCGCGCCGAACCGGAATGCCGATCAGCCGCGCGCGCGGAGTCCGTTCACGAACGGGCATCCCACCAGCAGCCGGATCGCCCTGCTCAGCGCGACGGCGTCGTCGACCGGCGCGGAGAACGGCATCCAGATGTCGCGGTCGCCGTGATCGTTCTCGACGCGCAGTCGCAGTCCGTACCGGTCGATGCCCAGCGGGCGGACGCGTCCGCGTCGCATGTGGGGCGGCAGTTTGCGGGACAGCATGTCGATGAGGTCTCGGTGGTCCTCGTCGAGGTGCTGGAGCCAGGCGGTCTCCATTTCCCAGAACGGGTCGGGCCGGGCGGCGAGTAGGTCGTCGAGGGCGACGGGTTCGGCGCCACTGGAATCGGCGACCACCGCCGATTCGAGGCGGAGTTGCAGCAGCGTCGCATCGTGCCCGACGTCGAGAAGTCCGGGGTGCGGGTACTCGGAGGCCACCTCGTCGGCCAGCGTCCGGGTGTGTGCCTCGCAGAGCGCGTGGAGGTTGCCGCGCAGCCAGACGAGTGACCGCACGGGCTCACGCAGCGCGAGTGGTGAGTTGTCGGTCAGCTCGAGCACAGCGGGGATCCCGCCGCCACCGGCGAGCCAGGACAGCGTGGCGGCCGCCGATTCGGTGGGCACGGCGACCACGACGTCGCCGCTGGACCGCAGGTGGTGTACCGACGTGACGGTCGGTGCGCTGCCTTCGACGGCGAGTACCGCGTCCTGGGTCCGTGCGCACGAGCTACGCACACGCTCGGCGGTGGACGGACCGGTGGTCGTGACGGGCATGGAGCCTCCTTCAGGGTTCCGCGATACTGAGGTAACCCTAACCTAATGTCAGCCGGTCGGCGATGGCAAGACCCCGAGACGAATCCGGTCCACGAGGTGGGCATTACGGTGGGGAGGTGGCTATACCTCTCTCCCTCGGTGTCCCGCGCTCCCGTGGACCGCAGTCGTTGCTCGCCGAACTTCTCAGCGGATCCCAGGACACCGGCCCGGCCGCAGGCGGCGCGCTCGGACCGCGGGTCGTTCCGGCGTCCGCACTGCTCGACGCCGCCGGGACCGACGCCGGCCGCATCATCGTGGGTCTCGACGTCGACCCCGCCGTTCTCCGCACCAGCGAGCAGGCCTCCTACGAGGCGGTCCGGTTCCACCTCGACTGCCCCGCGGGCCAGCTCGGCGACGCGGTCGCGCTCCGGCTGCCGTCTCCGCTCGCGGTGTTCGTCACCGCCGACGGCAGCGACGACCCCGGTCTCGCCGAGACTGCGCAGCAACTCGCGGACGCCGGCCGCATCCCGGGCCTCGCGAGCGGGCGCGGCATCGGCGAGGTCGCCGACTTCCTGGCCGTCCTCGCGCATGCGGACGTCGGGTATGTGGCGAGGGCACGCGGCACGGCCGAGGTGCTCGCGCTCCTGTCCGGGACGGTCGCGTCCCTTCGCGGCGACGATGTGCGGGCGGCGCTCGCGGCACCGGATCCGACGAGGCTCACCTCTCTGATCCCCGAGGCCGCGGAGGCCGTCCGCGAGGTCCTGCTGGGGGTCGAGGTACACGACCCGGCGCTCGTCGCCCGTGAGCTGGCGGACGCGGGTCTGCGGTAAAACATTCACCGCCAATGCGCCGGTCCGTCAACGCTCGGTGCGTAATCTCGTAGGCGTGCCAAAGATCGCGTATTTCGGACCCTCGGGAACCTTCACGGAGATGGCGCTCGCCCAGCTCGAGGCCGCGGGTGCCTTCGACGGCCCGGTCGAGCGGGTAGCCGCGACGAGTCCGCCCGCCAGCCTGGCCAAGGTGCGCGACGGCGTCGTCGACGGCGCCGTCGTTCCCATCGAGAGCTCCGTGGAGGGGGCCGTGGTGCCCACCCTCGACTCGCTCGCGCTGGGCGACCGCCTGCAGATCGTGGCCGAGACCGAGCTCGACGTGGCGTTCACGATCCTCGGCGGGGCCGGCATCGAGCGGCTCGATCAGGTGCGCACCGTGCGGGCGTACCCGGTGGCGGCCGGCCAGGTGCGAATCTGGCTGGAGGAGAACTGCCCCGGCGCCGAACTCCAGACGGCGTCCTCCAACGCGGGCGCCGCCGAGGACGTGGCGAACGGCCTCGCCGACGCCGCCGTGTCCACCGCCCTCGCCGGCGAACGGCTCGGGCTGCGCAGCCTCGCCGACGGGGTGGCGGACGAGAAGAGCGCCCGCACCCGGTTCGTTCTCATCACCGCGCCGACCCAGGTGCCCGCACGCACCGGCGGCGACCGCACCTCGGCCGTGCTCGAACCCCACAACACCCCCGGCTCCCTCGTCGGTGTGCTCTCCGAGTTCGCGACCCGCGGAATCGATCTCATCCGGATCGAATCGCGCCCGGTGCGCACCACCCCCGGCTTGTACCGCTTCTTCGTCGACTGCATCGGGCACATCGACGACCCGCTCGTCGCCGAGGCGTTCCGTGCGCTGCACCGCAAGTCGCACGTGCGGTTCCTCGGGTCCTGGCCCGCGGCGAACCCCAGCGGCCCGCCGCCGCCGTCCGACGGAGACGCAGCGGACTGGATCGAACGAATCCGTCAGGGAGAGAGGGAATCGTGAGCGGCAAGCTGATCCTGGTCCGGCACGGGCAGACCGAGGCCAACGTCGAGCGCAGGCTCGACACCCGGCTGCCCGGTGCCCGGCTGACACCCGAAGGGCTCTCCCAGGCCGAACGGCTGGGCACCGACCTCGCCGCGAAGGCGACGACGGCCGCCCTCGTGTCCTCGCAGGCTCTGCGCGCCCGGCAGACGGCGCGCTTCGTCGAACTCGCGTCGGGCATCGCCGTCCAGGTGCGGGAGGGCCTGCACGAGGCACAGGCCGGTGAACTCGAGGACCGCAGCGACGAGGAGTCGCACAAGCTGTTCATGAAGACGTTCCACCTGTGGCACACCGGCGAACTGGACGCCCGGGTCCCCGGCGGGGAATCCGCCCACGACATCCTCGAGCGGTATGTGCCGGTCGTGGACTCCCTGCGTGAGCAATACCTCGACGACCCGGCGGAATCGGGAGACGTCGTGCTGGTCAGCCACGGCGCCGCCATCCGGCTCGTGGCAGCGCAACTCGCCGGGGTGCCCGGGTTGTTCGCCGCCAACAATCATCTGGCCAACACGCAGTCGGTAGAGCTGACACCACTCGCGGACGGTGGCTGGGAGTGCGTGCGCTGGGGAACCGTCGAACCACCGTTCGAGCACCGGGTGATCCCCGGCGCCGACGACCCGATGGGGTGACGTCGTTGCGCGCACCCTGGGGTTGCGCGACCATGGAGGAAACCGTCCTCGAGGAGTGACGGCGGTGGATTGGTTCGTTGGCGATGACTATTCGCTCGGTCGGCTGCTCGTCACCGAGGGGCTCGCCGCGATCTATCTCGTCGCGTTCGTGGCCGCGAGAAACCAGTTCAGGCCGCTCGTCGGCAGCAACGGGATGCTGCCCATCCCGAACTTCCTCCACGCCGTCACATTCGGACGTTCACCGAGCATCTTCCATTTCCACTACTCGGACCGATTCTTCGAGACGGTCTGCTGGACCGGCGCCGGACTGTCCCTCGCCGCGCTGCTCGGTCTGACGCAGGTCATCCCGCTCGCGGCGTGCATGCTCGTGTGGTTCGCCCTGTGGGTGCTGTACCTCTCGATCGTCAACGTCTCCCAGATCTGGTACAGCTTCGGCTGGGAGTCGTTGCTGCTCGAAGCGGGTTTCCTCGCGATCTTCCTGGGCAATGCGTCGGTCGGTCCGCCGATTCTCGTGCTGCTCGTGCTGAGGTGGTTGCTGTTCCGCCTCGAGTTCGGCGCCGGGCTGATCAAGATGCGCGGCGACCGATGCTGGAAGGACCTCACCTGCCTGTACTACCACCACGAAACCCAGCCGATGCCCGGACCGTTCAGCTGGTATTTCCACCAGCTGCCGAAGCCGCTGCACAAGGTGGAGGTGCTCGGCAACCACTTCGCCCAGTTGGTGGTGCCGTTCGGGCTGTTCGCGCCGCAACCGGTCGCCGCCGTCGCCGCGACGATCATGATCGTCACCCAGCTGTGGCTGGTGGGGAGCGGTAACTTCTCGTGGCTGAACTGGACGACCATCGTGCTGGGACTGTCCGTCATCCCGGACAGCGTGTACGAGAAGGTGCTGCCCGTCGACGTCCCGGCCGCCGGCGACTCGGCGCCCATGCCCTTCGTCGTGCTGGAGATCGCGGTGACGGCTCTCGTCGTCGTGTTGAGCTACTGGCCGATCCGCAACTTGATCTCCCACGGGCAGCGCATGAATGCGTCGTTCAACAAGTGGCATTTCGTCAACACGTACGGCGCGTTCGGCAGCATCACCCGGGTGCGTTACGAGGTGATCGTGGAGGGCACGTCGGACACACACGCCAGTGTGCGTTCCGAGTGGAAGGAGTACGGGTTCAAGGGGAAACCGGGAGACGTTCGCCGGCGACCGCGGCAGTTCGCGCCGTATCACCTGCGGCTCGACTGGTTGTTCTGGTTCACGGCGATCTCGCCCGGCTACGCCGAACCGTGGTTCCGGGGTTTCGTCGAGAGGCTGCTGCGGAACGATCGCGACACCCTGAAGCTGTTGCAGTACAACCCGTTCCCGGAGGAACCGCCGAAACACGTGCGTGCGCGCATGTACCGGTACGAATTCACCACCTGGAAGGAGCGCCGCGAGACCGGCGCGTGGTGGAAGCGGCAACCGGTGTAGGTCAGTGGAGCCGGTCGGCCAGCGACTCCAGCGCCTGCCGCAGGCGCTGCGGGGTGCCGGGGCTGAGCGACGACCACGCCACCCCGTGCGCGGAGACACTGGACGTGCCGACGATGCGTCCCGCCGACGTGTCGAAGACTGTGACGGGCCCACCCACGGGGTCGTACCGTCCGTCGCCGTAGACGATTCCGACGATCTCGGCGTAGGTGGTGCAGGCTGCCATCGCGTTGCCGAGGACGGTCGCGTCGACCGCGCTCACCCCGAGTGCGGTGAGGGCGGCGGCGAGCGACTTGCCGTCCCCGCCCTGATCGAAGGCTTCGCCGAGCTGCACCGTGGGTGCGTTGACGACGCCGACGATCATCGGGTCGGCGGCCCCCAGCGCTCCGATGACGGGGGCGAAGATGTCGGCGCCCGCATCCTGCACGACGTACGTGTCGCCGGCGCGCAGGGCCAGGACCGAGAGGGTTTCGCCCTGGGAGATGCACAGCCTCGAGATGCTGCCGTCGACGTACCAGCGCAGGGCGATCTCCCACAGCGGTCGGGCGAGAACCCGGAGGCGGTCTGCGAGTTCGGGGTGAACCCCGCCGACCGGGAGCAGATCCCGGGCGGCGAGGGTGTCGACGGCGCCGCGGAACGCTGCGTCCCTGGCGTCGTACGTGTCGTACCGCGGGGTGGCGTCGAGCACCACCGGCAGCACGTCGAGTGCGAGCGTGTCGACGAGATAGTCCATTTCGTCGAGGCTCAGGGTCACCGCCGGGAGGGTCGGTACGCCCGGCTGGGTGCCCAGATCGATCACCGTCCGGACTCCCGGTGGTCGGGGTTCGCACCGATGACCGATGGTATGACGGTGCGCCCGTCGGAGAAGTGCTCGAAGTTCTTCAGGTAGTCGGGGGTCTCCCGCTCGTCCTCGTCCTGTGAACCCGCCCCGGCCGCGCCGCGCCCGACCGTCATCGGTCCGCTACCGGTGGCGCCGCGCGCCGTCGCGGCCGGGTTCACTTCGGCGCGAACGTCTCCGATCACCCCGCCGGGTGCGGTTGCCGGTGCGCCGGGCCGCGCGCCCTGGCCGCCGTCCGTCTTACCCCAGCCTTCCGGCAGGGTCGCCCCGCCTACGGCGCCGGCGCCGATCGCACCGACCGAGGTGCGGGCTGCCGCAGCGCTGGTCGAGGCAGAGCCGCCGCCGTACGCGCCACCGGACATCATCGGCGCACCGCCCACCATCGGGGTGACGCCGCCACCGGTGACCGCGGACAACGCCGCGCCACCGATGTTGCTCGCCGCCGACGTGGCGGTGGAGACCGTGGTGCCCGCGATGCTGCCGACCTGCGACGCGGCCGTGGTGACGGCCGGGTTCTGGCCAGCGGCCATCAGTGCGGCGGCTGCGGCACGGGTCGGATCGAATTCACCGTCGGACGGGATTTCGTCGAACGTCCCGACCTCCTTCGAATCGGCCTTCGTGACGATCCGAGGGGGCTGCCTGTACGTGCGTTTGAGCGCCAGGATGTTCGACGCGGCCTCGTAACCCTCCATCACGAGACCGGCGCGAATGTCCATCGCGCGGTCCGCGGCTTCCGCGGCCGCGGCGGTGCCGTTGAGCGCGCCACCCGTCGAATACGCGGTGGCCTTCGCGGTCTTCACGGCGACGATCTCGGGGATGCTGGGCATGATGAGCGCGGCAGTGGTGTAGGCGCCGGCTTCGAGCCCCGCTTTCGCTGCGGTGTCCGCGGCGAGTTCGGCGCATTCGGCCGTCCACACCGTGAACGGCGTGATCTTCGCGAGCGCCGCGACCGCCGAGACACCCTGCCAGCCGGCCGCGAGTTCGGCCATCACGCGGACCAGTGTGAGGTTGGCGTCGACGAAGCTCGTGGACAGCGCCGTCCACGCCGCGCTCGCCACGCTCAGCGGCACCGGGCCCGCGCCGGCGGCGAGGGTGGTCGAGTTGACGGTCGCCCCTCGGGGCAACCAGATGACACCTGTCAGTCCCATGGTCATGCTTGATCTCCTAGTGGTCTCGAGGCGCCGGCCGTCACATGCCCGCAGCGAGGGACGCGCCGAGCGCGAGGTCCTCGGCGACGTACAGCGCGGCCTGGGTGCGGAGCGTGTTCGCGGTCTCGCGCATCTCGAGAATGCCCTGGGCGACAGCGGGAGTGAACGTGTTGGCAACGGTGTTGAAGTAACCGGCCGCGTGCAGAGACACCTCTTCGCTCCCGGAGGGCAGCACGCGGATGGCCGCGGAGTTGAGAGCGACCGCGGTCTCGAGACGCGCGGCGAGCGCGTCGAGTTCCACGGCGGCGGCGACAAGAGCTTCAGGTGCGACGTGCAGAGCTGGCATGGCGTCGAACTCCTTCTTGACCTAGGCAGGCGGAAGGCAGTTGCCCCCCGGCAAACGAACTGCATGTGCAGCTGTCCCTACACACTTGGACGCTGCAACGCGCTCTTCGGTTCCCCCCGATCCCGAGAATTTCTTCTCGGGAAAACCGTTCATCCCCAGCCGAGCTCGTGCAAGCGATCTTCTTCTATCCCGAAGTAGTGCGCAACCTCGTGTATCACGGTGACGGCTACCTCGTGGACGACTTCCTCCTCCGAACTGCAGATTTCGAGGAGGGCGTCGCGATAGACGGTAATCGTATCGGGCAGCGATCCGCCGTAATGGCTGTCCCGTTCCGTCAGCGCGATCCCGTGGTAGAGGCCCAGAAGATACGGGTCCTCGTCGTTGCGGTCGTCGACGAGGACGACGACGTTGTCGATCGCGGCCGCGAGCTGGGGTGGGATCAGATCGAGTGCGTCGCCCACCAATTCCTCGAATCGGTCGGGCGTCATGCTCACCGCCACATCAGTTCCCGGGGACCGGAGCGGCGCCGGGAAGCGGCGTCGGTATCGACCTGCCCTCCGGGATCGGCGGCGGCGGCACGGGTGCCGCGCCGTTGATGAGGATCTCGCCCTTCGCCGAACCGGTGATGGTCGAGAAGCCGCCGGCGTCGGTCTCCTTGCCTACCGAGCAGTTCACCCGCCTGCTGCCCGCGAGCCAGCTGTCGAGTTCCAGGTTGTCCCAGAACAGCGTGAGCGTCTTGTTCCGCAACGCGTCGGCGGAACCGAGGTACTCGTTGGCGGCCTGCGTGCACACACCCTCGAGGTACTTGTCCTGGTCTTCGACGGTCGGCATCGACGCGGGGAACTGGGTGGCCAGGTCGACGACGGAGATCACTTCGAAGGCGTGGGGTTGCGCGCAGTCGACGGGATCGGTGGGCACGTTCTGGTTGATGCCGATGCAGGTGCCCGGATCCCAGATGTTGGATTGGTCCTGCTCGGCCACCTTGCCGGTGAACGGCAGCAACGTCCCTGCGGTGCTGGAGAATTGGAGACCGCACCGCAGTGTCCGCTCGCCCGCCGCCCAACCGGACTCGCTGGGGAACATGAGACCCACGCTGAACTTGCCGTACGGATCGAACTTCGCGCCGAGGTAGGTGTCGACGGCGGGCACACAGTGTTCGTCGCGCAACGCGGCGAACCGCAGCGCACCCGGGTAACGCGAACCCGGACCGAACTCGGCGCCCGGGTACACGCTGAGATCCAGCGGCGCCGCCACCTCGAACCGGTGTTCCTCCGAGCAGTCGACCTTCGCGACGTCCTTCCGGTCCTCCTGCGGATCGTTCGACGGCGTCCAGTCGAGGCAGTCGCCTGCCGCCGCCGAAGCGAACGCGTCACCCTCCACCGAACCCGTCGCCTGCGGTCCGGAACCGGTGGAGTGCGCGGGGAGATTCTCGCTGCGGTTGAAACCGCCGGCGATCGCGAACGTGGCGATCGCCGCCACCACGGCACCTGCCGCGACGGCCGCGAGCGCGCGACGCGTCGTGGTCGCGGACATGCTGCGGGGCGCCTTGTCCGGTTGCCCGGCATTCTTCGGCTGGGGTTCGGCGCCGTTCGACTGATCTGAGGACATCGATTTCCATAATGCCTGTTCCGATCGTGGAAGCAGAACAACTCCCGCAATCGGCTCGAACCTGGCGTAACTTCGACGACCATGAGTGACGATCCTCAGCAGTCCGCCGAGCCGGTGGATCCTGAACTGCAAGAGCTCGCCGGGCGCGTGTTCGACACGGCACGATCCGGTGACGCCGTGTCCTTGGCCACGTACCTCGACGCGGGTGTCCCGGTGAACCTGGCCAATCAGAACGGCGACACCCTGGTGATGCTGGCCGCCTACCACGGTCACGCCGTGGCCGTTCAGGTCCTGATCGACCGCGGCGCCGACGTCGACCGCCTCAACGACAAGGGACAGTCTCCGCTGGCAGGGGCGCTGTTCAAGGGTGAGGACGCCGTTGTGCGGACCCTCGTCGCCGGCGGTGCCGACGCCACGGCAGGCCACCCGACCGCCGTCGACGCCGCCCGCATGTTCGGCCGTGAGGACCTTCTGAGCCTGCTGGAACCGAAACCGGAGTGAGCCGCTCAGCGGCGCCCGGTAGGGTTTGAAGCCGTGATTGACCTGAAGTTCCTCCGCGAGAACCCCGACGCCGTCCGCGAGTCGCAGCGCACCCGTGGCGAAGATCCCGCCCTGGTCGACGCATTGCTCGAGGCCGACGCGTCCCGGCGCGCCGCCGTTCTCGCCGGCGACAATCTG
Organism: Rhodococcus sp. P3_B8; assembly: GCF_056402775.1. Classification (NCBI taxonomy): domain Bacteria; kingdom Bacillati; phylum Actinomycetota; class Actinomycetes; order Mycobacteriales; family Nocardiaceae; genus Rhodococcus; species Rhodococcus sp. P3_B8. Next base: position 171,480 of record NZ_JBFUGT010000002.1, on the reverse strand, counting down.
CGTGCCGAGCAGAAGGCGTTCGGCAAGAAGGTCGGGCAGGCGTCCCCGGAGGAGCGTCCGGCGCTGCTCGAGGGCTCCAAGGAACTCGCGGCCAAGGTCAAGCAGGCCGAGGCCGAGCAGCACGAGGCGCAGGCCGCGCTCGACGCCGCGCACCGGGCGATCTCCAACGTCGTCCAGGAGGGCGCCCCCGCGGGCGGCGAGGACGACTTCGTCACCCTCGAGACGGTGGGCGACATTCCCGCGTTCGACTTCGAACCCAAGGACCACCTCGAGCTGGGTGAGTCGCTGGGGCTGATCGACATGGAGCGCGGCGCGAAGGTTTCCGGCGCCCGCTTCTACTTCCTCACCGGCTTCGGCGCGATGCTGCAGCTGGGAATGCTGCAGCTGGCCGCGCAGAAGGCGATGGCCAACGGCTTCCAGATGATGATCCCGCCGGTGCTGGTGCGGCCGGAGATCATGGCGGGAACCGGGTTCCTCGGCGCCCACGCGGACGAGATCTACCACCTCGCCGACGACGACCTGTACCTCGTCGGCACGTCCGAGGTCCCGCTCGCCGGGTACCACTCGGGCGAGATCCTCGACCTCGCCGACGGCCCCAAGCGGTACGCGGGCTGGTCGACGTGCTTCCGGCGCGAGGCCGGCAGCTACGGCAAGGACACCCGCGGCATCATCCGGGTCCACCAGTTCGACAAGGTGGAGATGTTCACCTACTGCAAGCCCGAGGACGCCGACGCGGAGCACCAGCGCCTGCTCGCGTGGGAGCGCGACATGCTCGCCGCGATCGACGTGCCGTACCGGGTGATCGACGTGGCCGGCGGCGACCTGGGGTCGTCGGCCGCCCGCAAGTTCGACTGCGAGGCCTGGGTGCCCACGCAGCAGGCGTACCGCGAGCTCACCTCGACGTCCAACTGCACGACGTTCCAGGCGCGTCGTCTCGGTGTGCGGTACCGCGACGAGAACGGGAAGCCGCAGACGGCCGCGACCCTCAACGGCACCCTCGCCACCACCCGGTGGATCGTCGCCATCCTGGAGAACCACCAGCAGTCCGACGGCACCGTGCGGGTGCCCGAGGCCCTCGTGCCGTTCGTCGGTACGGATGTCCTGAAGCCATAAAAGCAGGCCCAGGATTTTTGGGAAGGCTACCCTTGCGCGAACGACGAAATGATGTAACCCTTACCTAATCGAGTTGGTAAGGAGCTCCACATGTTCGTGTGCATCTGCAAGGCAGTGACGGAAGACGAAGTGCACGAGCACTGCGCCGCCGGAGCTGACAGCGCGGATGCCATCGGTGAGCGTTGCGGCGCCGGATGGGGATGTGGGACCTGCGTCGATCGGTTGAAGGAGATTCTGGAGCGGTCGGCCGCGAACAGCGTGGCCGCGTGACGAAACCGCAGCACAACTGAATCCCGCGATTCTCTACATCGCGGGATATTGCCGGTGGTACGTTCGCCTCAACCGGGGCGAACGGAGAAGTCATGCGCGGCGACGACGAAGTAATTGCTCTTCTCAACGAACAGTTGACCAGTGAGCTGACTGCGATCAACCAGTATTTCCTGCACTCCAAGATGCAGGCCAATTGGGGCTTTACCAAACTGGCGGACAAGACTCGGGCGGAGTCCATCGAGGAGATGAATCACGCCGAGATCCTCACCGACCGGATCCTGTTTCTCGAGGCGCTTCCGAACTATCAGAAGCTGCTGCCGCTGCGTATCGGGCAGGACCTGCGCGAGCAGTTCCATTCCGACCTCTCCATCGAAGTCGAGGTCGTCGAGCGCCTGCGTCCGGGCATCCAGATGTGCCGCGACAAGGGCGATGCCACGTCGGCGAAACTGCTCGAGACGATCCTCGGGGAAGAAGAGGATCACATCGATTACCTGGAGACGCAGATCGAACTGATGGACAAGATGGGCGACCAGCTCTACATGGCCCAGCTCGTCGATCAGCCGCCGACCGTCGGATAGGCCGAAAACGGGGTGACACCCCCGGTGCGGAGTGCGAAACTGGGCGCGTGAGATATCCCGCCGCCCAGCCTTGACCCAGTTCGCAGCGTTCTCTCGCCTTCCGCGTGGTCGGCTACGTGTCCACGCGCGACCTCATCCCGCTCTACGGTCTGTACGACCTGCTGTTCGCCGACCACGGACTGAGCGTCGGCCAGATCTCGTCGCTGTTCGTCATCTGGTCGGTCGTGTCCTTCGTCGCGGAGGTGCCGTCCGGCGCGTGGGCCGACACCGTGTCTCGACGTGGCCTTCTGGTGTTCGCATCCGTGCTGTACACGGCCGGATTCACCGTGTGGATCGTCGTGCCGTCGTACGCGGGATTCGCCGCCGGATTCGTGTTGTGGGGCATCAGCGGCGCCATCCAGTCGGGCACGTTCGAGGCGCTGCTGTACGACGAACTCGTGGCGCGCGGCGCTGCCGGTGACTTCGCGAGGTTGCTCGGCTACGCCAACTCCGGCGCCATGGTGTGCAACCTTCTCGCGACCCTGACGGCGGCACCACTCTACATCCTCGGCGGATATCCACTGGTCGGGTGGGTCAGCGTCGGCGCGACCGTGGTCCACGGCTGTTTCGCCCTGCTGCTGCCCGCGGCGCCGAAGGTCGAGGAGGCGGACGAGACTCTCGAAGCCACGGACGAACGACGGGGACTCGGTGCCCGGTACGCCTCGATGCTGCGGGCCGGCCTCGGCGAGGTGACGCGCGAGGCGGTGGTCCGGTGCGGAGTGCTGCTGTCGGCAGTGCTGATCGCGTTCCTGGCGTTCGACGAGTACTTCGGGCTACTCGCGCGCGACGGTGGAACGGCGACGGCGTCCGTACCGCTGCTCGTCGCGATCACGGTGAGCGGTCAGGTCGTCGGCACAGCCCTCGMCGGACGCACGGCGTCGATGCGTGCCGTGACGATGGGGCGGGCCGTCGCCCTCGCCGCGATCCTGCTCGGCGGGGGAGCGCTGCTCGGCGGTGTCCCCGGATTCCTCGCGCTCGGCGTCGGCTACGGCATCCTCGGCAACGCGATGATCGTGTCGGAAGCGCGCGTGCAGGACGCGATCACCGGTCCCGCACGCGCCACCGTCACATCGGTGGCCGGACTGTTCGGTGAGGTGGCCGCGGTGCTGATCTACGCGGGCGTCGCCGTCGGATCCCTGTGGCTGTCGGTCACGACGCTCGTCGCGGCACTCGCCGTTCCGGTGCTGCTGTCGGCGGTCCTGGTGCGTCGGTGGCTGCCGCCCGTCCGAGCCGACGCCCCCTCTGCCGGGTGAACGTACCCTTCGACGCCTCAGGTGCGCCGAAGGGTACGTTCGCCCGCCGGGGTCAGAGCTTCGTGGACCGCAGTTCGTGGCCCTTGGACGTCTTGCAGCGCCCCGATTCGAGGTCCCACTGCCAGCCGTGGAGGTTGCAGGTGAGGTTGGTGCCGTCGACGACGCCGAACTTCGACAGGTCGGCCTTCAGGTGCGGGCAGCGGCGCTGGATCTCGTACCCGCCGAGTTCGATCGACGCGGAGTCGTCGTGGGCCTCGGCGAACCAGCCGTCGGCGTACGCGATGCGTTCGTCGGTGAGGCACTTGAAGAACGTGTAGAGGAACTCGTTGTATCCGCCGACGCGCCACGCCTCGAAGCGGGTGGACAGGAAGATCGTGTTCACCCAGTCGGGCTCGTCGTCGCGCAGCACCGTGCGCACCAGCTCGGGGGCGATCCGGAAGCCGTAGCGGTACTTGCCGTCCTTCTCGCCGCGGGGGCGGACGGTGCGCTGCGGGAAGTCGAGGACGACGGTCTCGTCGCCCATCACCAGGCCGACGGGGTAGCCGATGCCGTCGCAGATCAGGTCGGACTGCTTCATGATCGGCTCGAACTTCGCCTTGAGCGCCTCCAGCAGCGGCTCACCCTCGGCGGGGGCCCACGTGGCCTCCTCGGCGGCGAGGACCGGCGCCATGCGCTTCGCCATGTCCTCGATGTACGCGGCCTTGTCGGAGAAGATCTTGTCGACCTCGGCGTCCGGGATCGGGTGCGTGAGCGTCAGCTCGCCGCCCTTCAGGTCCGCGGTCGACCCCGGGATCATCAGGATGCCGCCGTCGTTGCCGTGGATCCGCATCTGCTCGAGGAACGTGATCTGGTCGGGGAAGATGTTGCCCTCGTCGCCCCGGTCGTCGTTCAGGTAGCGCAGCGCGTCGTCGAGGAACACCGGCGGCCCGGCGGACGGCACCACCCACGTGGCCGCGACCTGCTCGATGTAGCTGCGGCAGCGGTCCATGCCGCGCTGACGCTTCTGCTTGCCGAAGTTGGCCTTCGTCTTGGTGGGGATGTCGTAGACCATCGGGTACCAGATGGCGCCCGAGTACTGCAGCAGGTGGATGTCGATCTTGCCGAACTCGTCGTGCAGGACGTCCATGTCGACGGGGCGCGCGTCGTTCATGTTGAAACACGTGGTCTCGCCGTCGGACACCACGAGACCCGAGTCGCCGATCGGACCGTCCGCGGGGGCGCGCAGCGCGATGATCATGATGTCGAGGTCACCCTTGGGGCCGGTGACCTTGTGTTTGACCGAGTCCTCGGTCTCGAAGAACTTGTGGAAGCCCAGCGCCTCGAGTTCACGCTTGAGGTCCGGCACCGGGTAGTCGGGGAGCAGGACCGTCGCGTCCTTGTTGACGTGCTTGCTCAGGTTCTCCGGATCGAAGTGGTCCTTGTGCAGGTGCGACACGTACAGGTAGTCGCAATTGCCCAGGGCGTCCCAGTCGAGCTGGGTGTTGTCCGGGAACGGGAACCAGGACCCGAAGTACGCGGGGTTCACCCAGGGGTCGCACAGGATCGAGCCTGCCTCGGTCTGGATGTGGAATCCGGCGTGTCCGACGTTGGTGACCTGCACTGGTATGCCTCCTGGGAGCTGAGCGACTGTTCCAGAGTAGGCGTTCCCCCCAGGTGAGTGGCAATGCGCGCTCCAGCACACCGTGCCACTCACGTGCGGTCAGGTCACTTCGCCCAGGCAGTAGCCGTCGGGGCCGATGGACAGCGTGACCTGCCGGGTGTTCGTCACCCCCGACACGTCGGTGACCGGAACGGACACTTCCAGGTAGTCGCCGCGGACCGGCGTGGCGGTCATCGCGTCGGCGGCGAACGCCGTGGTCCCGGCGAGGACGTCGGGGTCGAGCTGGAGTGGCGGCCGGCCTCCGTTGCCGGTGCCGGACGGGTCCCAGGGGCTGAAGCCGGGGCAGATCAGCGGGTAGGCGGTCTCGGTGTCTGCCCTGTTCACCGGCGCGCCCGACTCCCGCGACAGGAATCGGGCGACGGCGTACTCGGCGTCGGCGGGGGTGTAGAAGTCGACGGTCCCGGCGGGGTGGACGTGTGGGCAGGCGTAGCCGGAGGCGATCTCGCTGCGTTTGACGGACACCGTGGTGCCGCCGCCGGTCCACGACACCGCGAACTGTCCGTCGACGCCGGGTTGCGCGAGCGCCCCGAGGATCGCGGACGTGTCGGCGTACTGGTCGGCGGCCTGGGCGGGCGGCAGCGTCCAGCATTTCGCGGGGACGGTCCGGGGCCGGGTGACAAGGTCGGTGGCCCAGGCGCGGACCGCGTCGACCGCTGCGGGGTTGCCGGGCACCTCGCCGACGATCACCTGCGGCACCGGGGCAGGCGGCGTGGCGGTCGTGGGCTCGGCGGCGGATGTGGGCGCGGACACGGTGTCGGCCGGGGGCTCGTCCGTCGGGATGCCGGACTGCGAATCGCACGCCACCCCCGCGCCGAGGATCACCGCGACGACCGGCGCGATGAGCGCCCTCCTGCCCCTGCCAGCCATCTCCAGCGCGCCCTTTCTCTCGACTCCCCACCGAATGTCCGTCCCCGACGGCGGGCCAGATCGCGGATACCCGGCTACGCTAGCCGATTGTGGAACCCGTCTACCGAACCGTCATCGGCATCGCCCGCACCGTATTCGCCCTCGAGGGGCTGAAGTTCACGGTCAAGGGCGATCAGCACATTCCGTCGACGGGTGGGGCGGTGATCGCGATCAATCACACCGGCTACATGGACTTCACCTACGCCGGACTTCCGGCCCGCAGGGTGAAGCGGTACGTCCGCTTCATGGCGAAGAAGGAAGTGTTCGACAACAAGATCTCGGGCCCGATCATGCGCGCGCTCAAGCACATTCCGGTCGACCGGGCCGCCGGCGCGGATTCGTACAAGGCGGCCGTCGACTTCCTGCGCCGCGGCGAACTGGTGGGCGTCTACCCGGAGGCCACCATCAGCCGGAGCTTCGAGATCAAGGAATTCAAGTCGGGTGCCGCGCGCATGGCGATCGAGGCGAATGTCCCGATCATCCCGGTGGTCATCTGGGGGGCGCAGCGGGTGTGGACCAAGGGGTTCCCGAAGCGGCTGGGCCGCACGAACACTCCCATCTCGATCGCCGTCGGTGAGCCGATCCAGCCGTTCGAACCCGCGGCCGAGCTGACCGCGAAGCTGCACGCCACGATGACGACGATGCTCGCCGACCTCCAGCAGGGCTACGACCACCCGGCGGGCGAGTACTGGGTGCCCGCGCGCCTCGGTGGCAGCGCGCCGACACTCGACGAAGCGAACAAGATGGACGCCGCCGACGCCGAGGCGAAGGCGCAGTCCCGTCGGGCCCGGGAGACCGGTAGCTAGAGGGTGGCGGTGGAGCCTGTCTACGCGGCTGTCGAGTCGACGGCCAAGGCGTTGTCCCTGTTCCAGGGATTGAGGATGACGCGAGTCGGCCTGGACAACATTCCCACCGAGGGTGGTGCGGTGCTCGCGGTCAATCACACCGGCTACCTGGACTTCGTCCAGCTGGCACTGGCGGTCGGTGCGGTGGACCGCACACTGCGGCTGATGGCCAAGGCCGAACTCGCGAACAACACGGTGATGGCGTTCCTGATGCGCGGTTGCGGGGTCATCCCGGTCGACCGGACCGCAGGCGCGGGCGCGTACCTCGCTGCGGTGGACCGGCTGCGCGAGGGCGAATTGGTGGGTGTGTACCCGGAGGCGACCATCAGCCGGAGCTTCGAGATCAAGGAACTGAAGTCGGGTGCGGCGCGCATGGCGATCGACGCCCGGGTGCCGCTCGTGCCCGTCATCGTGTGGGGCGCTCATCGGATCGCCACCAAAGGGCAGCCGAGACAACTTGGGCGGCATCGGTTCCCGGTGACCGTCGAGGTCGGCAGGCCGATCGAGCCGCGAGAACCGGCGGAGGCCCTCACCGCGACCCTGCACACGGAGATGGACGCGATCCTGCGCCGGGTTCAGGGCGGATTCGACCATCCGGCGGGCGCGTACTGGGTGCCCCGGCGACTCGGCGGTAGCGCGCCGACCATCGAGGAGGCCACCGAGATGGACCGCCGCGAAGCCGAGGAACGGCGGACCCGGTAACGGCCGCCCGGCGGCGCCGCGGACTCGGCAGGCAGAATGGCTGGGTGAGCCCAGACCGACCGAGCCTTGTAGCGTCCGATGTCGACGGCACCCTGATCGGGGAGGACGAGCGCATCAGCGCCCGCACCCGCGACGCCGTCGCGTCGGTGGTCGCGTCGGGAACGCCCTTCGTTCTGGCCACCGGCCGGCCCCCGCGCTGGATCCATCCCGTGGTCGAGGGCCTCGGCTACGCGCCGCTCGCCGTCTGCGCGAACGGTGCCGTCATCTACGACAGCGACAGCGACCGCGTGCTCAGCGCCGCGACCCTCGACGTCGACACCCTCACCTGGCTGTCGGAGATCGCGCTCCGCGTGCTGCCGGGCGCCGGGCTCGCGGCCGAGCGTGTCGGGGTCAGCGCCCACGACGCCGCGACACCGCAGTTCGTGAGCTCACCCGGCTACCAGCACGCCTGGCTCAATCCCGACAACACCGAGATGTCCGAGAACGAGGTCGTCGCGGCCCCCGCGGTGAAGTTGCTGATCCGGGTGCCGGAAATGTCCAGTCAGGCGATGGTCGACGCGCTGGCGCCGCACATCGGTCGCCGGGCGGATGTCACGTTCTCCACCGACAACGGGCTGATCGAACTGTCGGCGTCGGGGATCACGAAGGCGTCGGGTCTCGCGCTGGTGGCGGAACGGCTCGGCGTGACGGCGTCGCACATCGTGGCCTTCGGTGACATGCCCAACGACATTCCGATGCTGAACCTCGCGGGCCGGGGTGTCGCCGTCGAGAACGCGCACCCTGACGCCAAGGCCGCCGCCGACGAGGTGACGGCCACCAACTGGGACGACGGGGTCGCGAAAGTACTCGAGCGCTGGTGGTCCTGAGACCACCAGCGCCCGAGAGGGTGAAACCGGATCAGCCGGCCGGAACCGGTGCCGGCTCGACGGGAGCGGGTGCGGGAGCCGGTTCGGGAGCCGGAGCCGGAGTTGGAGCGGGCTCTGCCGGAGCCGGCGGAACCTGCGCCGGGTCCGCGGGCGGTGCGACGGGGGCCGCGGCATCGACCCGGGCACCGTTCTTGTAGGCCTCCGCATACGTGTCGTTGTACGTCTTCAGCACCTTGGTGACGATGCCGGTGATCTCGTTGAAGATCAGCGAACCGTTCTCGAAGTCGGTGCGCAGACCGCCCGGGATCGGGTACTCGTCACTGGTCGGCAGACCCAGTTCGCCGTTGTCGGCTCCGAGATTCTGCCACGTCTTGAAGATCTGGCCGAGGACCGCCCACACACCGCCGTTGGGCGAGGTGAAGATGGCGCCGTTGGCGAACTGTGCGCCCGAGTTCCCAGCCTTGGCCTGCAGCAGTCCGGTGATGGCCTGGCCGAGCCGGCCGGTGTCGCCGCCTTCCGCCACCCACTTCTGGGCGACCGGCGACGGGTCGGTGAGCCGCAGCAGTTCGTTGACCAGGGCGGGGATCCCGGAACCGAGGCTGGAGCTGGCGTCCGTGCCGGGACCGCCGGACGGCGCCGGAGCCTCACCCGAGGGTGCGTCCGCGGCCAGCGAGGCGTTGCCGCCGCCGAGGCTGGCCGCCGCGATCTGCCGGATCTCGTCCATGTGTGAGTACGCCGCGTCTCCCGGGCAGGACGTGTTGCCGACGTCGCGGTGCGCGAAGATCACCGGAAGATCGACAGCCTCACCCTCCGCGTAGGGAGTGAATTCGGTGCCCTCGGAGTACATCGTCGTCTCACCGAGTGGGTCGAGTCCGGCCTTGCCGAGCTTCCAGCCGAGGAACTTGCCGACAGCGTCGAGGGTGGCCTGCGGCGGATCCTCGGACGAGAAGTCGCCCATCATCGCGACTCCGGTGGTGTTCTCGTTGAACCCGCCGGCGTGCGCGCCCTGGACCGGACGGTCGAGACCGCCTGCGCGGCCCTCGAAGATCTGGCCGTACTTGTCGACCAGTGCGTTGTATCCGATGTCGCACCAGCCCAGCGTCTGCGCGTGGTAGGCGTAGATCGCGCGGACGATCTCGGCCGATTCGGCCTTCGAGTAGTCGTTGGCTCCTGCGGTGTGGTGCACGGTGGCACCGCCGATGAAGTCGTCGTAGTCGGGGTCCTGGCACCGGATGGACTCGTCGGCACCCCACTGCTGGCGGCTGATGACCTTGGGACCGCCGCTGTCGAGCGGGCTCGCGATGTCGCCGAGCGTCGCGTCGCCGGGGCCGCTGCCCGGTTCGATGAGGACGGCCGTGACGTCGTCGGCGCCAGCGCGTGCCGGCTGCTGCCGCAACGGCGTGTTGACGGCGGCTGGGGTGTAACCGAGCGGTGCGGCACCTCCGGCGGCGGGAGCCGTTGCGGGAGCAGGGGCTTCGGGTGCCGGTGCGGGAGCGGGAACTGCAGCGGGTGCACCGGCCGGTGCGGGCGTCGAGGTGGGGGTCAGGATCTGGATCGCCTTCGTCAGCCCGACATAGACGGGTTCGGTGGCGACCTTGCCGTCCGACGCCGTCTTGTCCGTGCGTCGCGTGTCGATCATGTCGGGGGAGACCCACTGTCCCCACGTTCCGTCGGCCTGCAGCGCGCGGACCTTCGACTCCGCGGACGCGAGGGTCTCGGAGGTGAGCGCCACCATGCTGAACGGGGTGTCGCGGGACAGTTCCTTGACGATCGCGCCGGGCTGCTGATCGGCCGGGGGCAGGATCGCGGGGTCGGAGACGTCGGCCGGCGCGGGGAGCTTCAACGGGATCTGCAGGTTCGGGATCTGGATTCCGCCGGGGAGCTGCACATTGCTGGGGATGTGGAGGTACGGCGGGATCTTCAGGTTCCGCAGGTCGCCGATGTTGACGTCGGGCAGGTTCAGCCCGGTCAGTTCCTTCAGCGGGATCACGATGTCGGGGATCTGCGACAGCACGACCTGCGCGATCTCGGTGGACACTGCGGAGTTGGAGGTTTCGTTCGTGGATTTGACGTCGGAGGGTGCGCTACTGATGCCGTAGACCGCAACGGGACTTGCGACAGCCAGAGCGGCGACAGCCCCGAGGACAATCGAGGGCTTCGGTCGACGGTGCGGCAAGGGGGACTCTCCTCAGTTGTAGTTTCCTGCGAGCGACCTCGCGTGTCTGCAACTCGTGATGCTCGTGTGACTGAAGAGACTGTTGTTGCTAACTCCAACCACTCTTGCCACACTAGTCACACAGGTCCATAACGCTCAACCTTACATTGAGACTTTATCCCGAATTTCTCGGACCCGCTGAGACGAGGTGCACGCCCCGTCTCAGCGCTCGTTGTTCAGCGATGAGGAGTGCAGTGATGGCGAAGACCGAATTCGGGGTTCGTGCAGGTAGGCCTGCCTGGACCCGCAGGAGGCGGTACATCGCGGGCCCTCCCGCCCCGCGCGGATTCCGGGCCAAGCTTCTGCGCGCGTCGGCGCTCGGCATCGCACCCGTCCTCGTCATCGGCGCCGTCACCGGCGTCGTCGTGCACCTGCGCTCCCCCGGCCAGGACGTCCGGGAAACCGTCGCCTCCGACACGCCGTTCACGCTCTCCGGCCACGGCAACGGCCACGGCCGCGGAATGGGCCAGTGGGGTGCCTACGGATACGCGAAGGATCAGGGGTGGGCGGCCGAGCGCATCCTCGGCCACTACTACGGCGGCACCACGCTCGGCACCCTCGCCGACGCACAGATCAGCGTCCGGCTGCAGGCGCGTGACGATCAGCCGCTCGACGTCTACTCGGACGCCGGCGCCGTCGTCGCCGGCAAACCCGTCGGTCCGGGGGAGGCCGTCCACCTCACGCCGACCGCCGACGGCGGCGCCAACGTCGTGGTCACCCGCGGATGTGCCGGCGAGGTCCTGTGGCAGGACGCCACCGACCACCCGTGGGTGGACCCGGTCGACCTGGCCCCGGACCGTCCCGCGAACGAGCACTTGAAGCTGTGCGCCGGTGACACCCCCTATCGCGGCGCCCTCGGGGTCGCACTCGACGGCGCCGCCGTGCGCACCGTCAACGTCCTCGACATGGACGACTACCTCCTCGGTGTCGTGCCCGCCGAGGCGAAGGCCGGCTGGGCCGACACCGGTGGGGCCGAGGCACTTCGGGCGCAGGCCGTCGCGGCCCGCTCCTACGCCGCTGCCGAGAACCGGGAAGAGTGGGCGAAGACCTGCGACACCCAGAGCTGCCAGGTGTACGGGGGTTCGGCGAAGGAAGACCCGCGGACCACCGACGCCGTCCGTTCCACCAAGGGCATGATCCTGACGAAGGACAACAAGCCCGTCGCCGCCGAATTCTCCTCGTCCACAGGCGGATACACCGCGGGCGGCGAGTTCCCGGCCGTCGAGGACCAGGGCGACACCGTGTCGCCGAACCACGACTGGACGGTGACCCTCACCGCGGGCGACATCGCATCCGCGTTCAACGTCGGAGACCTCGAATCGTTCGAGGTGGTCACCCGCAACAACTTCGGGGTCGACGGCGGACGCGTCACCGGTGTGAAGGTGGTCGGATCGTCGGGCACCGCCGAGGCGACGGGCGCCGAGGCGCGGTCGAAGCTGAAGCTCAAGTCCGACTGGTTCACGGTCGGTGACGGGCTCGGCGTCCCCGCGCCGCCGGTCGCCCCCGAACCCGAGTCCACCCTCGCGTCCGCGGGCGAGGACGAGGACACCGTCGGCACCACCGAGGGTTCGCCGATCGCCGAGAAGTACAAGGAACTCGGCGGCGTCAACAGCACGCTGGGAGCGCCGATCGGTCCCGAGTTGATGCTGCCGTCGGAGGCGGGCAAGTTCCGGATGTACACCAACGGAACCATCATCTGGACCAAGAAGCTGGGCGCACAGGTGATCGACGCCAGCGTGCTGCGCGAGTGGTTACCGACGGGCGGCAGTTAGGCCGGGCAGCGAGGACCGGTTCCCTCGAGCACCGCGAGCATCCCGTCGACGGACTCGCCCCAGCCGAAGTCCTCGGCCCGCCGGCGGGCCGACGCCCGGCGCGTGTGCGAGGGGATCGCGAGAATGCCGCTGACCGCTTCGGCGAACGCAGGACCGCGGTCCCGGGCCAGGGCGCCGCAGCCGGGTGTGATGATCTCGGCGAGCGCCGACGACTGTGACGCGACCACCGGGGTGCCCGCCGCCAGCGACTCGAGCGCCGACAGGCAGAACGTCTCGTGCGGTCCGGGTGCCAGCGACACGTCCGCCGACGCGAACAGCGACGCCAGGCGGCCCTTGTCGCTGATGAACCCGGTGAAGTGCACGGGGAGCCCCCGGGCCCGGTACTGCAGCGCCTCGCGCCGCGGGCCGTCCCCGGCGATGACCAGCCGGGCGTCGTGACCCTGCCGGCGCAACAGCCGGACGGCGTCGATGCTCCGTTCCACCTGCTTTTCCACCGACAGCCGGCCGCAGTGCAGAAGGAAGCGTTGCGCCGGGTCGGCGAACGAGTCGCGCATCACCTGGTCGTGTTTGCCGGGGTGGAACATCGTCAGGTCCACACCGAGCGGGACCCGGTGCAGGTTGGGGGCCCCGATGCGGGTGAACTCCTCGCTCGCGAAGTCCGTCGTGCAGACCACGGCGTCATAGTTGCGTGCCATCCGGCGGTTCGCGACATCGGCCCAGCCGCGGGCCACGCGGCGCGGAGCGACTTGGCCGAGCAGCCGGTCGAGGCGTTCGTGTGACACGACCACACTGCGCACCCCGCGGGCGCGGGCCCAGCCCCCGAAACCGCGCAGTGTGAGCCGGTCGGACACCTCCAGGACGTCGGGCCGCAGACCGCTGACCACGTCGGCCACCCGCCGCGGATTGACCACGCGATAACCCCCGGTCGCGGGGATGGTGGGAGCCGACCGGGTGATCCGCAGGACCCCGCTCGGCAGCAGCTCCTCGCAGTCGCGCTGACCTGGGACGACGAGGATCACCTCGTGTCCGCGTTCGACGTAGCCCTGACCCCAGTTGTGGAGGGCGGTGCGGAGCCCACCGGACCGCGGTCCGTAGAAGTTCGCCAGCTGGACGATGCGCACCCGCTCATCAAGCGCGATCGCCGCGTCGGCGGGAACAACGAGGTCTGCAGAACCGGTGAATACAGGGAGAACTCCTCGTGCGTGCCGAGGGGGTGCTTGCCCCCCTTGGCCGCGCACGGGCGGCGGAGTCGCTTACCCTGGTTCATCGTGACCGCTGCAACCCCAGAGACAACCGCCCCTGGCCGGTACGACCTCATCGTCGTCGGCTCCGGATTTTTCGGACTGACCGTCGCCGAGCGTGCAGCAACACAGCTGGGTAAGCGTGTGCTGGTGCTCGACCGACGTCATCACCTGGGCGGAAACGCCTATTCGGAGGCCGAGCCCGAGACCGGCATCGAGATCCACAAGTACGGTGCGCACCTGTTCCACACCTCGAACAAGAGGGTGTGGGACTACGTCACCCAGTTCACCGAATTCACGAACTACCAGCACCGCGTGTTCGCGCTCCACAAGGGGCAGGCGTACCAGTTCCCGATGGGGCTGGGCCTGGTGTCGCAGTTCTTCGGGCGCTACTTCACCCCGGACGAGGCGCGGAAGCTGATCGCCGAGCAGTCCAGCGAGATCGACTCCGCATCTGCGTCCAACTTGGAGGAGAAGGCGATCTCCCTGATCGGGCGGCCGCTGTACGAGGCGTTCGTGCGCGACTACACCGCCAAGCAGTGGCAGACGGACCCCAAGAACCTGCCCGCGGGCAACATCACCCGCCTGCCGGTGCGGTACACGTTCGACAACCGCTACTTCAACGACACGTACGAGGGCCTGCCCGTCGACGGCTACACCGCGTGGCTCGAGAACATGGCGAAGGACCCGAAGATCGAGGTCCGGCTCGAGACCGACTGGTTCGACGTCCGCGACGACCTGCGCGCCGAGAGCCCCGACGCCCCCGTCGTCTACACCGGCCCCCTCGACCGCTACTTCGACTACTCCGAGGGCGAGCTGGGCTGGCGCACCCTCGACTTCGAGACCGAGGTGCTGGAGACCGGTGACTTCCAGGGAACCCCGGTCATGAACTACAACGACGCCGACGTGCCCTTCACCCGGATCCACGAGTTCCGCCACTTCCACCCGGAGCGGGACTACCCGAAGGACAAGACGGTCATCATGCGGGAGTTCTCGCGGTTCGCGGAGAGCAAGGACGAGCCGTACTACCCGATCAACACTCCCGACGACCGCGCGATGCTCGCCGCCTACCGCGACCGCGCGAAGGAGGAGATGGCGTCGAACAAGGTTCTGTTCGGTGGCCGTCTCGGCACCTACCAGTACCTGGACATGCACATGGCGATCGCCAGCGCGCTGTCGATGTTCGACAACTCCCTGCGACCGCACTTCGAATCCGGTGCGGCCCTCGTGGGGGATGCCGAATGAGCGCCCGACATCTGCTCGAGTCCGAGAAGGTCACCGACGACGCCCCGTTACTCGGCAAGTCGCTGCTGCAACGGGTGATCCTGCCGCGCGCCGGTGAGCCGCTCGACGTCCGCACCCTCTACCTGGAGGAGGCGAAGACCAACAGCCGCCGCGCGCATTCGCTGTCGCGCACCTCGCTGTCGGTCGGCGCCGAGGCGGAGGCGTCGTTCTGCACCTACTTCAACGCGTTCCCGGCCAGCTACTGGCGCCGGTGGAGCACCCTGAACTCGGTGGTGCTGCGTCTCGAGCTGTCGGGGCACTGCCGCATCGACGTGTACCGCTCGAAGGCCGACTCGTCGCGCATCCACGTCGAGGGCCGCGAGTTCCAGGACGGTGACGCCGCGCTGGAGTTCGAGATCGAACTCGCCCCGTTCGAGGACGGCGGCTGGATCTGGTTCGACATCACCACCGACACCGAGGTCGTGCTGGAGAGCGCCGGCTGGTACGCACCGGTCGATGCCCCCGGTGAGGCCACCGTCGCCGTCGGCATCCCCACGTTCAACCGGCCCACCGACTGCGTCAAGGCACTGACGGCGCTGGCGTCCGACGAACTCGTCATGGACGTGGTCAAGGCGGTCATCATCCCGGACCAGGGCACCCGCAAGGTCAAGGACGAGCCCGGCTTCACGGAGGCCGCCGAAGCGCTCGGCGACCGGCTGGCCATCCACGACCAGGCGAACCTCGGCGGGTCCGGCGGCTACAGCCGGATCATGTACGAGGCGCTGAAGACCACCGACTGCCAGCACATCCTGTTCATGGACGACGACATCGAGATCGAGCCCGACTCGATCCTGCGCGCGCTGGCGATGTCGCGGTTCGCGAAGACGCCGATGCTCGTCGGCGGGCAGATGCTGAACCTCCAGGAGCGCAGTCACCTGCATTCGATGGGCGAGGTCGTCGACCGGTCCATCTTCATGTGGACTGCCGCCCCGAACGTCGAGTACGACCACGACTTCTCCCGCTACCCGCTCAGCGACCGCGAGAACTCGCGTCTGCTGCACCGCCGGATCGACGTCGACTACAACGGCTGGTGGATGTGCATGATCCCGCGGCAGGCCGCCGAGGAACTCGGTCAGCCGCTGCCGCTGTTCATCAAATGGGACGACGCCGAATACGGCCTGCGTGCCCGTGATGCCGGCTACCCGACCGTCACCATGCCCGGCGCCGCGATCTGGCACATGGCGTGGAGTGACAAGGACGACGCCATCGACTGGCAGGCGTACTTCCACCTGCGGAACCGGCTCGTCGTCGCGTCCCTGCACATGCCGGGCAACGGCCGCGGCCTGGTGATCAACACCGTCAAGGCCACGATCAAGCACCTGCTGTGCCTCGAATACTCGACAGTCGCGATCCAGAACCAGGCCATCGCCGACTTCCTGCAGGGCCCCGAGCACATCTTCGAACTGCTCCCCACCGCGCTCGGCAACGTCCACGCGATGCGCAAGGAGTACCCGGACGCGGTGGTCCTGCCGTCGTCGACGAGCCTGCCGCTGCCTTCCGGTGAGGAAGTCGGCGCGGTCGGCCTGCCCACGAACCCGCTCGCGAAGATCGTGCGCCTCGGCAAGGGCCTGATCCACAACGTCAAGCCCGCGCACGAGCAGCACCACGAGCGCCCCCAGCTCAACGTGCCCACCATCGACGCGCGGTGGTTCCTGCTGTCCCAGGTGGACGGCGTCACCGTCACCACCGCGGACGGGCGGGGAGTCGTCTACCGCAAGCGCAACCCCAAGCTGGCGCTCGCGCTGCTGAAGGAAGCGATCCGGCTGCGCCGCGAACTGGCCCAGCGGTTCCCCGAACTCAAGCGCGAGTACCAGGACGCCGTTCCTGCCCTGACCAGCAAGGAGAGGTGGGAACGTGTCTTCGGCATCAAGTGAGGTCCAGATCCTGGCGGCCGTCCAATCGACGATCGCGAGCCGTCCCGGCGTCGTCTCGACGGCACGGGGTATGTCCCATTTCGGTGAGCACGCCCTCGGGTGGGTGGCCGTCGCCGGCATCGGCGCGGCACTCGACAAGCCTCGTCGCCGGCAGTGGGCGGGAGTCGCGGTGGGTGCCGTCGGCGCCCACGCCGCGTCGATCGTGATCAAACGCATCGTCCGCCGCCCCCGGCCGAATGACCCGTCGATCCAGGTCAACGTGTCGACGCCCAGCAAATTGAGCTTCCCGTCGTCGCACGCGACGTCCACGACAGCGGCTGCCGTGCTGCTCGGCCGCCTCACCGGGCTACCCTTGCCTGCGTTGTTGGTACCGCCGATGCTGCTCTCCCGGCTCGTTCTGGGAGTGCACTACCCGACCGATGTGCTCGCCGGATCTGCCCTGGGGGCCGCCTCTGCGGTCGCGGTGCTGAAGGCCGAGCAGAAGTTTGGAGAGAAATGAGCGAGGAACCGGCCGTCGTCACCGGACCCCCGACATCCCTGGCGGCAGGCATCGTCAAGGCCGTTCGCCCGCGTCAGTGGGTCAAGAACGTCCTGGTCCTCGCAGCTCCCGTCGCCGCGGGCACGGCGACGGAATCCGACGTCCTGCTTCCCGTCGCACTCGCCTTCGTGGTGTTCTGCATGGCAGCGTCCGGCATCTACCTCGTCAACGACGCGATGGACGTCGAGGCCGACCGCGCGCACCCCACCAAGCGATTCCGTCCCATCGCGGCCGGTGTGCTGCCCGTCAACCTGGCGTTCGGCATGGCGGTCGTGCTGCTCGGTGCGTCGATCGCCCTGTCGTTCCTCGCCAACTGGCAGCTGGCGGTGGTGATGGCCGTCTACATCGGCATCCAGCTGGCCTACTGCTTCGGTCTCAAACACCAGGCCGTCCTCGACATCTGCATCGTCTCGTCCGGGTTCCTGCTGCGCGCCATCGCCGGTGGTGTCGCCGCCGAGATCGCACTGTCGCAGTGGTTCCTGCTGGTCATGGCTTTCGGCTCGCTGTTCATGGCGGCCGGTAAGCGGTACGCCGAACTGCAGCTCGCGGAGCGCACCGGCGCGAAGATCCGCAAATCCCTCGAGAACTACACCACGACGTACCTGCGTTTCGTCTGGACGCTCAGCGCCACCGCGGTCGTGCTCTGCTACGGGCTGTGGGCGTTCCAGCAAGACGACCTGAAGGCCACCAACTGGTACGCCATCTCCATGGTGCCGTTCACCATCGCGATCCTGCGTTACGCCGTGGACGTCGACGGCGGTGAGGCGGGGGAGCCCGAGGAGATTGCGCTGGGCGACCGCGTGCTCCAACTCCTCGCGATTGCCTGGATCGGAGTGGTGGGTGTCGCTGTCTACCTCGTCTGACTTGGTAGGAGGCGCCGAGGACTCGGACGCCGCCGCGGAGCGGACCACCGAACGCCACCGGAAGGCCATCCTCTCGAGGGTGGTCTTCCTCGGGGGTGTGGCCGTCTCGGCTCTCCTGATGTTCTGGGGTGCCTGGGAACGGCGATGGATTGCCGACGACGGCCTGATCGTGCTGCGCACGGTCCGCAACCTCCTCGCAGGCAACGGTCCGGTCTTCAACTCGGGCGAGCGTGTCGAGGCCAACACCAGCACCGCGTGGACGTACATCGTCTACGCGTTCGGCTGGCTCTCCCAGGCCCGGCTCGAATACGTCGTCCTGACGATCGCGCTGATCCTGTCCACGGCGGCGATCGTGCTCGCCATGTTCGGCACCGCGCGCCTGTACCGCGGTGGGTCCTTCGCCGGCGGCGGCACGCTGTTCCTGATGCCCGCCGGTGTGCTCGTCTACATCGCGGTGCCCCCGGCCCGCGATTTCGCGACGTCGGGTCTCGAAAGCTGCCTCGTCATCTTCTGGATCGCGCTGCTCTGGCTGCTGCTGGTCCGATGGAGTCAGGCGACCACCCCGTCCACCACCTCGGTGCTCGTGCTCTCGTTCGTCGCGGGCATGGGGCCCCTCGTGCGCCCCGAGTTGGCGATCCTGGGTGTGCTGTCGCTGGCCATGGTCTTCCTCGCGCCCGGTCTCACGTGGGTGGTGCGCGTGGCGATGGTGTTCGTCGCCGGCATCGTTCCGGTGGGCTACCAGATCTGGCGCATGGGTTACTACGCCCTCCCGTACCCGAACACCGCGGTGTCGAAGGACGCCGGCGGCGCCAAGTGGGCGCAGGGTTTCGCCTACCTCTGGAATCTGCTGGGCCCGTACCTGCTGTGGCTGCCGTTGGTCTTCCTTTTCGCCGGCGCCGTGATCGCCTGGCGGGGCCGGGACAAGTCCATCGAAGATGGTGTTCGTCACACCGAGGGGAATCGGCTGACGCGTCTGCGCGGATGGCTGCGGACTCAGAATGCCGTCGTCGTCTTCATTCTCGCGAGCGGGCTGATCCTCGGTCTGTACTCGTTGCGCGTCGGCGGCGACTTCATGCACGGCCGCGTTCTTCTCCCCGTTCTGTTCTGTTTCATCGTTCCCGTCGCCGTAATTCCGGTGCGAATTCCGGACCGGGCCGCGTGGGGGCGTAATAGGGAATCGTCGATTTTCCTCGCAATGGCTTCCCTGTGGGTCGGCACCGTTGTGTGGGCATTCTTCGCGTCGAACACGACGGGAATGCCGGAGGGCGTCGTTATCGGACGGTCCGGAATTGTCGACGAACGCGCCTTCTACGTTCTCAACACCGGTCATGCGCACCCGATTCGCGCGGACGATTATCTGGACTACCCGCGGATGCGCGCCATGGTCCAGACCATCTCGGACACCCCCGACGGCGGCCTGCTCATCCCGTCCGCCGATTACACGTACTGGTTCGTCGTTCCTCCGCCCCTTCCGATCCCGGACGGCGGCGCAGGCCACACCGTGTACTTCCTGAACCTCGGCATGACGAGCATGAACGTCGGTCTCGACGTGCGGGTGCTGGACCAGATGGGTCTCGCCTACCCGCTCGCGGCGCACACCGAACGGTTGGGCGACGGCCGTATCGGGCACGACAAGGCCCTCTACCCCGACTGGGTCGTGGTGGACACGGGAATGATCGACAAGCACCCGTGGATGCCCGGATTCCTCGACGAGGAATGGGTGACCGAGGCGCGGGTCGCGCTCACGTGCCCCGAGACGCAGGACCTGCTGACGTCGTACCGGTCGGAACTGACGTGGCCGCGATTCAAGCAGAATTTCAAGGATGCGCTGCATTTCGCGAGTTATCGATTCGAGCGAGTGCCCGCATATGAAATTCAGCGGTGCAATCTCGAGCCGCCGTTCCCGGAACCGGCCAAATAGGGCGAACCGGGCGGGGCGGGTGTCACCGGGGCGTCCCGGGTAGATCTCGATGTCGGAACACCAGATCTCGTTTGTGTAACGCGGGAACTGTCGGCGACGATGTACGTCGATGATGAGTCATCGTGACGGTGGTCTGGAAGTTCCTCGAAAAGCGCTCCGTGAGCGTTTGTCAGGGAAGTTCGTGTGACATACAGTCCACCGAGCGCAGTGTGACTTGGAAGAGGTCCGCTGCCGACCCGGCTTCAACGCCCGGGCCGGCAGGTCGCCTGTTCCCCGACGGAATCCGCCGGAGCCGCCCAGTGGCGGAGTCCGCAGACGAAGAGAGTGAGCAGTATTCATGCGTTTTGCCAGACCGAGGTTGTCTCAGCGCCTCAAGCAGCGTGCGATGGCCATCGGAGCCGTCGCACTGGTACTGCCTATGGGCGCAGGAATCGCTGGTGGAGCCGTCGCCGCAGCAGCACCGACGCACGCGGGTCCCGCCAAGACCGCGCCGGCCGGTGGCTACGAGGAACTGTGGGTTCCCTCTTCCATGGGACCGATCAAGGTCCAGGTCCAGTGGGCAGCCCGCGGCGGTAGCGCCGCCCTGTACCTGCTCGACGGACTGCGCGCCCGCAACGACCGCAACGCGTGGAGTTTCGAGACCAACGCGTTCGACCAGTACCGCAACGACAACGTGACCCTGGTCATGCCCGTCGGTGGCGAGTCCAGCTTCTACTCCGACTGGTACTCGGCGAGCAACTTCAACGGTCAGCCCGTCACGTACAAGTGGGAGACGTTCCTGACGCAGGAACTGCCCGACTTCCTGGCCAACTACGGCGTCTCGCGCACGAACAACGCCGTCCTCGGCCTGTCGATGGGTGGTAGTGCTGCCCTGACCCTCGCCGCGTACCACCGCGACCAGTTCAAGTTCGCCGGTTCACTGTCCGGTTACCTGAACATCTCGGCTCCCGGCATGCGTGAGGCGATCCGCGTCGCAATGCTCGACGCCGGCCGCTTCAACGTCGACGCGATGTGGGGCCCGCCGTGGAACCCGGCGTGGCTGCGTAACGACCCGTTCGTGTTCGCGCCGCGTCTGAACGGCCTGTCGATGTTCATCTCGGCTGCCAGCGGTCTGCCCGGTGAGTTCGACCACCCGCGCGCTCCGATCGACTACTACAACACCGCCAACGGCATGGGCCTCGAGGCTCTCGCCCTGGCCAACACCCGCGCCTTCCAGGTGCGTCTGGCCACCCTCGGTGTCCCGGCCACCTTCGACTTCCCCGCCAACGGCACGCACTCGTGGCCGTACTGGGGTTCGGAGCTGTTCAAGGCGCGCGGCCAGATCCTGGACACACTGGGCGCCTGGTGATCTGACACCACCCTCGTGACGAATGCCGCCCCGCCTCACCGGCGGGGCGGCACTCGTGCGCTCTGGAGTGCATGTGCCCGGACCGGGAACGTGAGGGAAAACCCAGGATTCCCTTCCCCGGGAGTGCACAACGGAACGTTTTGTCAGTAAGGTGATCCCGTCGAGACGCCACCCGCGCAGCGAGCGCTGCGCGGGTGGCGTCTGTACGTGAGATTTTCACGAGAGTTATCGAGAGGTTGCCGCGGCCGCGGCGCGAGACGGATCAAGCGGAGGGAAGACGAGTTCATGCGAGTTGGGGGTTCGACGAGAACAAGCGGATGGGCCAGGCGTACCGCCGCCGCAATTGCTCTGGCGGTCGCACTGCCACTGGGCGTGACCATGGTGGGCGGCGGCGCAACGGCATCCGCAGCCTTCGATCCCGCCGCACAGGACTTCTGGGTCGATTCCGCCATGGGACCGATCAAGAGCCGCATCTGGCGTGCCGCCGACGGCAACACCAACCGGGTCGTCTACCTGCTCGACGGTCTGCGCGCGCAGGACGACCTGAGCGGCTGGGAGGTCAACACCGACGCGGGCCCGTTCCTCGCGTCGCAGAACATCAACGTCGTCCAGCCGGTCGGCGGACAGTCCAGCTTCTACTCCGACTGGATTTCGAACTCGAACCTCAACGGCCAGAAGACCCCGTACAAGTGGGAGACGTTCCTCACTCAGGAACTTCGCGACGCACTGGCGAACCGCCTCGGGTTCCAGTCCACCCGCAACGGCGTGATCGGCCTGTCGATGGGTGGCAGCGCCGCCCTGACCCTCGCCGCCTACCACCCCGAGCAGTTCAACTACGCGGGCTCGCTGTCCGGCTACCTGAACATCTCGGCTCCCGGCATGCGTGAGGCGATCCGCATCGCGATGCTCGACGCCGGCCGCTACAACGTCGACTCGATGTGGGGCCCGCCGTGGAACCCGGCGTGGCTGCGCAACGACCCGTTCGTGTTCGCGAACAAGCTTCGCGACAACAACACCCGCCTGTGGGTGTCGGCCGCCAACGGCATCCCCGCCCCCGGCGGAGCCGCACCGACCGGATTCATGGACGTCTTCAACGCGAGCACCGGTGCGAGCCTCGAGGCGCTGTCGCTGGCGAACACCCGTGCCTTCCAGGTCAAGATGGCGACCCTCGGCGCGAAGAACGTCACCTACAGCTTCCCGCCCCGCGGCATCCACACGTGGCGTTACTGGCAGCAGCAGATCCACGATCTGGCCGGCGACCTCGGCAACACGATCGGGTAGCTCGGAAGTAACAATTGCACCAGCTGTAACAGCGCGGCACTCCCACTCGTCTGTCGTTTGCGTGTAGAAAGAACCGGAACGCGAGGCCGTGCTCCGTGTTGGCCTCGACGCGCAGAGAGAGAGTGAACGTCATGCGAGTAGGCCTGTTCAAGGCAGAACGTCAGCGTTCGTCGGCCGGAAATGTTCGAAGGCGGACGCTGGCCTCGCTTGCCGCTGTGCTCGTGGTGCCGGTGGCGGTCGGGTTCACCCAGACCGCCACCGTCTCGGCTGCGCCCGCCGCCGCGCACGCTCCGGTGGCCACACAGGCCCCGGGCGGCGCGACGATCCATCACGTCGACTGGCTCACCGACCGTCGCGTGGCGATCTGGATCAACTCCCCGTCGATGGGCGTGCCGATCCAGGTGCAGATGCTGCTTGCGCGCGACTGGAACTCGAAGCCCACCGAGAAGTTCCCGTCCGTCTACATGCTCGACGGACTCCGCGCGCAGGACAACGAGAACGGCTGGACGCTCGAGACCGACGCCGAATCGTTCTTCGCCGACAAGAACATCAACGTCGTCCTCCCGGTCGGCGGCCAGTCCAGCTTCTACTCCGACTGGGTGGCCCAGGACAACGGTCAGAACTACCAGTGGGAGACGTTCCTCACGAAGGAACTGCCCCCGATCCTCGAAAGCGACTGGCGCACCACGCAGACCCGCGGCGTCATCGGACTCTCGATGGGCGGCACCTCCGCGATGTTCCTCGCGGCCCGCAACCAGGGATTCTTCACGTTCGCCGCGTCGCTGTCGGGCATGCTCACCACCACCGCGCTCGGCATGCCGCAGGCCGTCGCGTACGCGATGAGCGACGCGGGCGGATTCGACGCGGACGCGATGTGGGGTCCCCCGACCAGTTCGGCGTGGGAGGAACACGACCCCTACCTGCTGGCCGACAAGCTCAAGGGCGTCAGCCTGTACATCTCCAGCGGTAGCGGAACCACGGGCCCGTACGACCAGCCCTCCGGAATCCCCGGCGTCAGCACCAATTACGCGGGCATGGGCCTCGAGATCCTGTCGCGGCTTACGTCCCAGACCTTCGCGACCAAGCTCAACAAGCTGGGCATCCCCGCCCAGGTCAACTACCGGCCGTCCGGCACGCACTCATGGCCGTACTGGCAGTTCGAGCTCCACCAGCTGTGGCCGCAGCTCGCCAGCGCCGTCGACGTCGAACCCGACAAGCCGGTATGCACCACAGGCGGTTCCATCGCCGGGGTCGCCGGCGCGAACCCGTGGATCGGCGACTGCCTCACCCCCGAGTACAGCCTCGCGGGCGGCACGGTCCAGGACTTCCGCAACGGCCGGATCTTCGCCAAGTCCGACACCGGCGCGCAGCCGGTGGCCGGCGCCATCGGCGGCGTCTACCAGGCGACCGGCGGTCCGGGTGGGCCGCTCGGCTACCCGACGACGCCCGAACTGGCCACACCCGACGGTCGCGGTCGCTTCAACCACTTCGAGCACGGGTCCGTGTACTGGTCGCCGCAGACCGGGGCGCACGCCGTCCGCGGCGCGATCCGCGACGAGTGGGCACGTCAGGGCTGGGAGGGCGGACCGCTCGGATACCCGGTGGCCGAGGAAGTTCCGACGCCCGGCAAGGACGGCGCGGTGCAGGGCTTCGAGATCGGCGCCATGTACTTCAGTCCGGCGAACGGCACCCACCGCGTGCAGGGAATGATCATGGGCAAGTACGCCGAACTCGGTTACGAGGGCGGGTGGCTCGGATTCCCGAAGACCAGCGAGATCGCGGTCAAGGACGGCGGCCGGTTCAACCAGTTCGAGGGCGGCAACATCTACTGGAGTCCGCTGTCGGGTGCGTGGGCCGTGGAGAACGGACCGATCTTCGACGCCTGGAAGAGCGCCGGCTACGAGGGCGGCCGACTCGGCTTCCCGATCAGCGACAAATTCGCCATCCCCGGCGGAGTTCAGCAGAACTTCCAGACCGGTTACGTCACAGTGATCGACAACAAGGCCGAGATTCACTGATGGCCGGACCGCACTAGAAATCTCACGCGCAGCGGGCGGGGCGGGGTCCAGCGGACCCGGCTTCCGCCCGATCTGCGTCTGTACCCTGTCGAGAGACAACGACTTGGAAAGCAAGGACGGAAATAGATGCCGCAGCACTCACGTATCAGCACCACCTTCCGACGGGCGATCGCCGTAGGCGCGCTCGCCGTCGCAGCGAGCGGATTGTTGGTCGGGTGCGGCAGCGACGATTCCACGGCGACGTCGAACCCGTCCACCAGCGCCGCGACGTCGGCTGCGGCGTCCAGTTCCGCCGAGAGTTCGGCGTCCGCCGCGCCCAGCGCGAGCGCCTCGGCTTCGGCCTCCGCGCCGGTGACGAGCCCGGGTGAGGCGGCGACCGCGCCGCCGCAGCAGCCCGAGGAAGTTCCGGGCGATTTCCCCGGCCCCGCCGAGGTCCCGGTCAGCGCCGAAGGCCAGAAGTTCCTCGACGCGCTGAAGAGCAAGGGCATCGAGCCGGCCGCTGACGGCACCATGGCCGTGAGCACCGCCGACTTCATCTGCCAGGCCAAGGCCGAAGGCAAGAGCGACGCCGAAGCGATGGTGTTCGTCACAGCGATGGTCGGCACCGAGGCGTCGGCTGCGGGTCAGGAACTGACCCAGGAGCAGGCGACGGCCAACGCACAGACCTACATGGATGTCGCCCACGCGACGTACTGCAAGTAGACGCCGATGTCGTTGACCGGGCGCGGAACGCGGAAGAAGAAGAGCAGCCTCCTGCGCAAGCTGATGGTGCTGATCGTGATCCTGTTGGTGATTCTCGTCGCAGTGATCGCGCTCTGGTATCTCCTCGCAGGGCGGCTGCCCAAGCCGATCCCGACCCCGCCCGGTCCCGAGCGTCCCAACGCCCAGCCGGCCAGCTGCCCCGACGTCCAGGTGGTGGTCGTCCCGGGCACGTGGGAGTCCAGCGCCGTCGACGACCCGTACAACCCGACGGCCAACCCGGCGTCGCTGATGCTCAACGTGTCGCGGCCGCTGCAGGAGCAGTTCGAGCCGTCGCGCGCCGATGTGTACACGGTTCCGTACGTCGCACAGTTCTCCAACCCGGTCGCCTTCCCGCCGGACGGGCAGCAGTCGTACAACAACAGCCGCGGCGCGGGCACGGCCGCCACCAACGACATCCTGATCCGTCGTCATGCCGAGTGCCCGCTGACCAGCTTCCTGCTCACCGGATTCTCCCAGGGCGCGGTCATCGCCGGCGACGTCGCGTCGAGTATCGGCGCAGGTGACGGTCCTGTTCCGGCGGATCTCGTACTGGGTGTCGGGCTCATCGCCGACGGTCGCCGCGACCCGGCCGCCGCCACGAATATTGGGCAGCCGGTCGCCGGTGTCGGAGCCGAACTGTCGCTGGCCGGTCTGCAGATCCCCGGAATCACGATGACCGGTCCCCGCCCCGGCGGTTTCGGTGATCTCACCGACCGGGCGGTCGAGATCTGCGCCCCGTCGGACGGAATCTGTGACGCCCCAGCGCAGGCGTTGAAACCGAGCAACTGGATCGGAAGCGGTCTGCGTCTGCTCGAGTACAACAACAACCCCGTCCACGCGCTGTACAACTCGTACGTCGTCGACGACTCCGGCACCACGGCCACGCAGTGGATCGCCGGTTGGGCTGCCGAGAAGATCGAAGCCGCTCCGACCCCGGCACACAGTTGATTTTGTGGCGGATGGGTTCACCGTGGTCGGTGAGCCGTGAAACGTCCCAAACAGATAGGCGAGACGCGTACTGGCCGGTAGTGTGCGTTTCTCGGCACCGGTAGAGTGCTGCACTGTTGCGGCATCACCGGTGCCCGACCCCACCGATGTTCACGTCCTGAAACGCGGGCGTTTCACCACAGGAGAAGCTATTCATGAGTTCCGACGCCAGCTCGTTGCGTAAGTTCCGATTCGCAGCAGGCGGAGAGGGCAACGCGGACGAGGGCGGCGCGCGTCGGTTCGTCAAGCTCGCGCAGAAGGCCGAGGAACTCGGGTTCGACAGCTTCATGATCCCCGACCACCTGGGTAACCAGGTGGGACCGATCGCCGCTCTGGGTGCACTCGCGATCGCCACGGACAAGATCCGGCTCGGCACCGCCGTCCTCGCGAACGGGTTCCGGCACCCGGCGATCCTCGCCAAGGACGCCGCCACCATCGACGTCCTGTCGGGTGGTCGCCTCGAACTCGGCATCGGCGCAGGCTGGATGAAGGAAGAGTTCGACAAGGGCGGCATCGACTACGAGCGCCCGGGCATCCGGATCGCCAAGCTCGAGGAGACCCTGCAGATCCTCGACGTGCTGCTGCGCGGCCAGGAGTGCAACTTCGACGGCAAGTACTACCAGATCAAGGGCCTGACGGGCAGCCCGCGACCGCGGCAGGGCCCGCGTCCCCCGATCGCCGTCGGCGGCGGCGGCCCCAAGATGCTGGCGCTCGCGGCCAAGTACRCCGACATCATCTCCGTGGCGACGCCGACCAGCAAGGAAGGCAAGCTCCTGCTCTCGGGTGTCACGCTCGAGAAGACGATGGAGCGCGTCGACCGGATCCGGGAGGCTGCCGGCGACCGGTTCGACGACATCGAACTGAACTGGACGATCACCACCATCGTCATCACCGACGACCGTGAGCAGACCGCCGAGATGGCGCTCGCCGCACTCGATCAGGGCTTCCCTCCGAACATCGAGGTCGACACCAAACTGTCCGTCGAAGACATCCTGAGCTCGCCGTATCTCGCGATCGGAAGCTTCGAGGAGATCGCCGATCAGATACGTATGGTGCGAGAAAAGACGACAATGTCTTACGTCGGTGTGTTCCCCACACAGATGGATGCGTTCGCGCCGATCATCTCGCAACTGAAGGGCGAGTAGACGCAGCGTACCGAGGGCGGCGATGCCAATCTGTAACATATCGATGGTTTGGAATCGATGAACTTATTCGGGTGAGTGGCGTGTTACGTCATTCCCCACGAGTTGTACAAGATCCGATTCGGCGAAGGAAGTCTGGGGCGCAGTCATGCCGGTGGCATGCCTGTGTGATCGCTTCGGAGGAGATGGAATGAACGCGAAGTTCGATGATTTTATCGACGAGAAGGGCCATATCAGGCTCGACTCGGGAAGCACGCTGGTCGACTACGTCCAGCGGCACACCCGGGAGAACTCGGACGAGCTGGCATACCGCTACATCGACTATTCGCGGGACAGAGACGGCGAAGCACAGGAGCTGACCTGGGAACAGTTCGGCTATCGCCTGCGCGCCGTCGCGGCTCGCCTCCAGCAGGTCACCAAGCCCGGCGACCGTGTCGCAGTCCTGGCGCCGCAGGGTCTCGACTACGTCATCTCCTTCTTCGCCGCCATCCACGCCGGAACGATTTCGGTGCCGCTGTTCGACCCCGACGAACCCGGCCACACCGACCGTCTGCACGCCGTCCTCGGTGACTGCACGCCCGCCGCCATCCTCACGGCCACCTCCTCCGCCGCGGGTGTTCGACAGTTCTTCCGGTCCCTCCCCGCCGCCCAGCGCCCCCGCATCATCGCCGTCGACGCCATCCCCGACAGCGTCGGCGAGTCCTGGGTGCGCCCCGAGATCGATCTCGACGACATCGCGTACCTGCAGTACACGTCCGGTTCCACCCGTGTGCCCGCCGGTGTGGAGATCACGCACCGCGCCGTCGGCACCAACGCGCTGCAGATGGTCGACTCCATCGAGCTCACCGAGAACTCGCGCGGCGTCACGTGGCTGCCGCTGTTCCACGACATGGGTCTGCTGACCGTCATCCTGCCCGCCCTGGGCGGCAAGTACATCACCATCATGAGCCCGCGCGCGTTCGTGCAGCGGCCGTACCGGTGGATCAAGGAACTGGCAGCGGTCTCCGACGGTGCGGGCACGTTCGCGGCCGCACCCAACTTCGCGTTCGAGCACGCGGCCGCCCGCGGTCTGCCGAAGAACGGTGAGAGCCTCGACCTGAGCAACGTGATCGGTCTCATCAACGGCAGCGAGCCGGTCACCACGTCGTCGATGCGCAAGTTCAACGAGGCGTTCGCGCCGTACGGCCTGCCGAAGACGGCGATCAAGCCCTCGTACGGCATGGCCGAGGCCACCCTGTTCGTGTCCTCCACCCGGCACTCGGACGAGGCCCGCGTCATCTACGTCGACCGCGACGAGCTCAACGCCGGTCGCGTCGTGAAGGTGGACCAGGACGCCGAGAACGCCATCCCGCAGGTGTCGTGCGGCTACGTCGCCCGCAGCCAGTGGGCCGCCATCGTCGACCCGGAGTCGCGGATCGAGCAGCCCGACGACCGGGTCGGAGAGATCTGGCTGCACGGCGAGAACATCGGGATCGGCTACTGGGGTCGCACCGACGAGACCGCCGAGACGTTCCACAACAAGCTCACCAACCGGCTCGCCGAGGGTAGCCACGCGGAGGGCACGCCCGAGGACGCCAACTGGATGCGGACCGGCGACTACGGCGTCTACATCGACGGCGAGCTGTTCATCACGGGCCGCGTCAAGGACCTCGTGATCGTCGACGGCCGCAACCACTACCCGCAGGACCTCGAGTACTCGGCGCAGGAGGCGAGCACCGCGCTCCGCCCCGGCTTCGTCGCCGCATTCGCGGTCCCGGCCAACCAGCTGCCCGCCGTCGTGTTCGAGAACACACATTCGGGTCTGAACTATGACGCGGGCGACTCCTCAGAGCAGCTCGTGATCGTCGCCGAGCGCGCACCGGGTGCGGGCAAGGCCGACCCCCAGCCGATCGCCGACACGGTGCGGGCGGCGTTGTCGAGCAGGCACGGGGTCACCGCGCGCGACATCCTGCTGGTGCCCGCGGGCTCGATTCCTCGTACGTCGAGCGGCAAGATCGCCCGCCGCGCGTGCAAGGCGAGCTACATCGAAGGCACCCTGCGCGGCGGATACACGCAGACGGCCTTCCCCGATAGCGTTTCCGAATAGTCCACTTCCTGACGGGTAGCTTGGTGAGTTGATGGCTGAAAAAGATGATGACCGGACCAGCAGCACAGGTGACATGACGGTCGCGCAGCTGCGCGAGTGGCTGCGTAACTGGATTGCCGACGCAACCGGGCAACCGGTCGGTCAGATCACCGACGACCGTCCGATGGAAGAGTTCGGTCTGTCGTCTCGCGACGCCGTCGCGCTCAGCGGCGAGATCGAGGAACTGGTCGGCGTCACGCTCACCGCGACCGTCGCCTACCAGCACCCCACCATCGCGTCGCTGGCCACCCGCATCATCGAGGGCGAACCCGAGCAGCTCGACGACTCCGCGGACGCCGCGTACTACGCGTCGGCGCCGACGTCGGATGCGCACGACATCGCGATCGTGGGCTTGGCCTCCCGTTTCCCCGGCGCGGGTAAGACTCCTGCCGAGATGTGGCAGATGCTCGCGGAGGGCCGCGATGGCATCTCCGACCTGCCCGAGGGTCGCTGGGAGGAGTTCACCTCCGACCCGCAGATCAAGGCGGCCGTCGAGAAGGCCAACACGCAGGGTGGCTACCTCGACGACGTGAAGACCTTCGATGCGGAGTTCTTCGCGATGTCCCCGCTGGAGGTCGCGAACGTCGACCCGCAGCAGCGCCTCGCGATGGAACTGACGTGGGAGGCACTCGAGCACGCTCGCATCCCGGCCAGCGACCTCAAGGGTGAGCAGGTCGGTGTGTTCATCGGCAGCTCGGCCAACGACTACCAGCTGCTCGCGGTCAGCGACCCCGTCCACGCGCACCCGTATGCGCTGACCGGTACGTCGACGTCGATCGTCGCCAACCGGGTTTCCTACTTCTACGACTTCCGCGGGCCGTCCATCGCCCTCGACACGGCGTGCTCGTCGTCGCTCGTCGCGGTGCACCAGGCGGTGCGCTCGCTGCGGTCCGGTGAGTCGGATCTCGCGCTCGCCGGCGGCGTGAACATGCTCGTGGCGCCGCCCGCCACGCTGGGCTTCGACCAGCTGGGTGTGATGGCCCCCAACGGCCGCATCAAGGCGTTCTCCTCCGACGCCGACGGCATGATTCGCGCCGAGGGCGGCGGTCTCGTGGTCCTGAAGCGTCTCGAGGACGCGGAGCGGGACGGCGACGAGATCCTCGCCGTCATCGCCGGCAGCGCGGTCAACCAGGACGGCCGCTCCAACGGTCTCGCGGCGCCGAATCCGGATGCGCAGGCCGACGTCCTGCGTCACGCCTACCGGGACGCGGGCATCAACCCGGCCGGCGTCGACTACATCGAGGCGCACGGCACCGGCACCATCCTCGGCGACCCCATCGAGGCGGATGCGCTCGGACGCGTCGTGGGGCGTGGACGCGCCGACGACCAGCCCGCGCTGCTCGGCTCTGCCAAGACCAACTTCGGTCACCTCGAGGCAGCCGCAGGCGCCGCAGGCCTGATCAAGGTCGTGCTGTCGATGCAGGAAGACACCCTGCCGCCGACGCTGAACTTCGCCGGACCCAACCCGTACATCGCGTTCGACAAGGCGCACCTGCAGGTCATTCCCGAGGGTGCGGCGTGGCCGCGCTACACGGGCACGGCCGTCGCCGGTGTGTCCGGCTTCGGGTTCGGTGGCACCAACGCGCACGTCGTCGTGCGTGAGTACACCGGGCCTGCCGCCGACGACGCGGCCGAGGTCACCGAGCCCGCTGTTCCCGCCGAGGAATCGGTGGCCGAGGCCGTCGAGCCGACGGTCGTTCTCGCGGTGTCGGGTGCGCTGCCGTCGCGTCGTCGCCGTGCCGCCGCGGATCTGGCCGACTGGCTGGAGACCGAAGAGGGCAGCACCACTCCGCTCGCCGACGTCGCGCGCTCTCTCGCCCGCCGCAACCACGGACGCTCGCGTGCCGTCGTCCTGGCGAAGACTCGCTCCGAGGCCGTCACCGGGCTCCGCGCCATCGCCGCCGGAAAGCCGGGGCAGGGTGTGTTCTCGGCGGATTCGCCGTCGTCGAAGGGCGCCGTCTGGGTCCTGTCGGGCTTCGGTTCGCAGCACCGCAAGATGGCCAAGCAGCTCTACCTGGAGAACCCGGTCTTCGCGGCCGCCATCGACGAGGTCGACGCGCTGATCGAGGACGAGGCCG
Organism: Rhodococcus sp. P3_B8; assembly: GCF_056402775.1. NCBI lineage: Bacteria > Bacillati > Actinomycetota > Actinomycetes > Mycobacteriales > Nocardiaceae > Rhodococcus > Rhodococcus sp. P3_B8. The sequence goes on along the minus strand of NZ_JBFUGT010000002.1, from coordinate 139,820 downwards.
GCTACTCCATGAAGGAGAAGTTCCTCGACGACGCGATCGACTACGACGTCGAGACCTCCCAGGTCGGCATCTTCACCATCCAGATCGGTCTGGCGGCCCTGCTGCGTCACCACGGCGCCGAGCCCGAGGCCGTGGTCGGACACTCGATGGGTGAGGCTGCTGCCGCGTACATCTCGGGTGGTCTGCCGCTCGAGGACGCGGTGCGGGTCATCTGCGCCCGGTCCCGCCTCATGGGTGAGGCCGAGGCCACGCTCGAGGGCGACGACATCCGCCTGATGGCGCTCGTCGAGTACAGCGCGTCCGAGATCGAGACCGTCCTCACCGACTTCCCGCACCTCGAGGTCTGCGTGTACGCGGCCCCGACGCACACCGTGATCGGTGGCCCCGAGCCTGAGGTCAACGCCATCGTCGCGCGCGCCGAGGGCGAGGAGAAGATGGCCCGCGTCCTCAAGACGAAGGGCGCCAGCCACACCTCCCAGGTCGATCCACTGCTGGGTGAGTTGGCCGCGGAACTGGCGGGCATCGAGCCGACCAAGCTGAAGCTGGGCGTGTACTCGTCGGTCGACCAGGACACGTACTACCGCGCCGGCCACGAGCCGATCCACCGCGAGGAGTACTGGACCAAGGGTCTGCGCCACAGCGTGTACTTCACCAACGCCGTCCGCCTCGCCGTGGGCAGCGGGCACACCACGTTCGTGGAGCTGGCGCCCAACCCGGTGGCCCTGATGTCCGTCGCCGCCACCGCGTTCGACGCCGGTCTGCACGACATGCAGCTCATCCAGACGCTCAAGCGCAAGGAGGACGAGCCGCTCGGTGTCCTCGCCGCGCTCGCGCAGCTGTACGTGCACGGGCACGCCGTCGACCTGTCGTCGCTGCTCCCCGAGGGCGACTTCGCGTCCGTTCCGCGCACCGCGTGGATCCGGAAGCCGTACTGGGTGGAGACCCGCATCGATTCCAGCGGCAACACCCGCGTCCCCGGTGCGCACGTGTCGCTGCCCGACGGCCGCCACGTGTGGGAGGTCCAGGCCGGCGCGGTCACCGACCTGCCCGCATTGGTCACCGCCGCCGCGTCGCAGGTGCTGTCGGACGTGACGCTCGCCGCGTCCGTTCTGCACGCCCACGCTCCGGCGGAGGGAACGCTCACCACCACGCTCAACCCGCATCCGGGTGGCGCGTCGCTGCAGGTGCACGCGAAGAGCGGCCCGAGTTTCACGCTGCTGTTCGATGCCGCCGTCACGTCCGGTGAGGCGCTTCCCGAACCCGTCGTCGCGCCGCCGGTGCAGTCGACCTCCCCGGTGGAGGAGCTGCCCGAGGTCGTCGAGGATATCGGCGAGAAGTGGGACCCCAACGGTTCGCAGACCCTCGAAGACCGTCTGGCGCTGATCGTCGCCGAGTCCATGGGCTACGCCCCGGAAGACCTGCCCGCCGAGATCCCGCTCATCGAGTTGGGCCTCGACTCGCTGATGGCCGTCCGCATCAAGAACCGCGTCGAGTACGAGTTCGACATCCCGCAGCTGCAGCTGCAGGCGGTCCGCGACGCGAATCTGATGGAGGTCGGCAAGTACCTGCGCTACGCGGTCGAGAACCGCGAAGAGGTGCAGGCGCTGGCGGACAAGCAGAAGGCCGAGAAGGAGGCGGAGGAGGCCGCGGAGGGCGCGGAGGCCGACCGTGACTCGGAGGCTTCCGGCTCCCCGCTCGACGCCGAGGACACGTCCGTGGAGGCCGAGGCCGAGGCGATCCTCGCCACTACCCCGGCGCCGGAGACGGCCGCGGCTCCCGAGACGGCCCCCGTGGACAGCAAGGAGGCGTTCGCCGACGCGACCGGTTCCGACGTTCCGCCGCGCGATGCCGCCGAGCGTCTGACGTTCGCCACGTGGGCCGTCGTCACCGGCGAGTCCGCCAAGGGCATCTTCAACACGCTGCCGATCCTGAACGACGAGACGGCCGAGAAGCTGGCGGCGCGGTTGTCGGAACGCGCGAACGGTGAAATCACGTTCGACGACGTCCTCGACTCCACCACCATCGAGGAACTGGCTAACGTGGTGCGTGGATTCCTCGAGGATTCCGGCAAGATCGACGGGCTGGTCCGCGCGCTGCGGCCTCGCCCGGAAGGATCCGACGCCGTCCCCGTGTTCGTGTTCCACCCGGCCGGTGGTTCGACCGTCGCGTACGAGCCGCTGCTGAAGCGTCTGCCCGAGGGCACGCCGATGTACGGGTTCGAGCGCACCGAGGGTCCGATCGAGGTCCGGGCGGCGGAGTACCTGCCGCTGATCCGCGAGATCCAGGGTGACGGACCGTACGTGCTGTACGGCTGGTCGCTGGGCGGTGTGCTGGCCTACGCGGTGGCGAAGCTGCTGCGTGAGTCGGGCGCCGACGTCCGGATCGTCGGCCTGATCGACACGGTCATGGCCGGTGAGAAGGTCGAGGACACCCCGGACGAGATCCGTAAGCGCTGGCAGCGGTACGCCGCGTTCGCGAAGAAGACGTACAACGTGGACTACCCGCTGCCGTACGACAAACTCGCCGCGGCAGAGAGCGACGAAGAGCAGATCAAGATCCTGACGGAACTGCTCAAGCTGAGTGGCACGAAGATTCCGGGCGGAATCATCGAGCACCAGCGCACGTCGTGGCTCGACAACCGGGCCATCCAGACCGCCGAGCTCGAGCAGTACGACGGCGACGTCGTCCTGTACATGGCCGACCGCTACCACGACGACGTGATGAACCTGGAGCCCGCGTTCAAGACCCGGAAGCCGGACGGCGGCTGGGGCGACGCGGTGAAGAACCTGGAGATCATCCACGTGGGCGGCGATCACATCCAGATCGTCGACGAGCCGTACATCGCGAAGGTCGGTGCCGACCTCACCAAGAAGCTGGCGGCGATCCAGGCCGCCGGAACCGGAGCGCATCAGTGACCACCACCACCGCAGAGAAGCTTGCCGAACTGCGCGAAAAGCTTGAAACGGCAAAGGAACCCGCGGGCGAACAGGCTATCGCCAAGCGCGCGAAGAAGGGCATCCCGAGCGCGCGCGAACGCATCGACATGCTGCTCGACCCGGGAAGTTTCATCGAGGTCGGCGGCCTGATGCGCCAGCCCGGTGATCCGGGTGCCCTGTACAGCGACGGCGTGGTCACCGGCCACGGAACCGTCGAGGGACGCCCGGTCGCGGTGTTCTCGCACGATCAGACCGTGTTCGGCGGTTCCGTCGGCGAGATGTTCGGCCGCAAGGTCGCCGCGATCATGGAGTTCGCCGCCAAGATCGGCTGCCCCTGCGTCGGCATCAACGACTCCGGTGGAGCGCGGGTGCAGGATGCGGTGACGTCGCTGGCCTGGTACGCGGAGCTCGGCCGTCGGCAGGAACCGCTGTCGGGTATGTGCCCGCAGATCTCGATGATCCTCGGCAAGTGCGCGGGCGGTGCGGTGTACGCGCCGATCAACACCGACGTCCTGGTGGCCACCGAGGAGTCGTACATGTTCGTCACCGGACCCGACGTGGTCCGGAAGATCACCGGCGAGGACGTCAGTCTCGAAGAACTCGGCGGCGCCCGGAACCAGGCCCAGTACGGCAACCTGCACCATGTGGCGGCCGACGAGAAGGCCGCGTTCGAGTGGGTGCGCAAGTACCTCAGCTTCCTGCCGTCGAGTTGCATGGAGAAGCCGCCGGTGGTCAACCCGGGTCTGGAACCGGAGATCACGGACTCCGACCGCGACCTCGACACGTTCATCCCGGACGCCGACAACGCCGGCTACGACATGCACGACATCCTGCTGCGGATATTCGACGACGGTGAGTTCCACGAGATCGGCGGGCAGGTGGCGCTGAACATCATCACCGGCTTCGCCCGCGTGGACGGGCGCACGGTCGGCGTGATCGCCAACCAGCCGCTGGTCGCGGCGGGCGCGCTGGACGCCCAGGCCTCGGACAAGGCCGCGCATTTCATCCGCATCTGCGACGCCTTCGACATCCCGCTGGTGTTCGCGGTCGACACGCCCGGGTTCCTTCCCGGCCTCGAACAGGAGCGGATCGGCGTCATCAAGCGTGGCGGCCGGTTCATCTTCGCGTTCGTGACGGCGACGGTCCCGAAGGTGACCGTCGTGATCCGCAAGGCGTACGGCGGCGCGTACGCCGTCATGGGCTCGAAGCAGCTGGGCGCCGACATCAACTTCGCGTGGCCGACCGCCCGCATCGCGGTGATGGGCGCGGAGGGTGCTGTCGACCTCATCGGGCGCAGGCAGATCGAGGCCGCGGGTGAGAACGCTCCCGCCGTCCGCAGGCAGCTGATCAACTTCTACAACGAGAACATCGCGACGCCGTACATCGCGGCGGAGCGTGGCTACATCGACGCCGTCATCGAGCCCGCCACCACCCGGCTCGAGATTCGCAAGGCGCTGACGATGCTGCGCGACAAGAAGGTGCAGCGCAACCCGCGCAAGCACGATCTGATGCCTCTGTAGGTGACTCATGCCGACCGCAGCTTCGGTTCGGTGTGGACGAACACCGGCGGCCGCGGGCGCGACGCCGCGAGCGTGTGCGCCGCGCGGAGGTCCGCGAGCACCGTCGCCGGGTCGGCCTGAATCTGCTTCGGCAGGTGCGTCACGACGATGATGCCCTCGCGCTGCATGCGCGCCCGCCGCCTCATCGTCGCCTCGTGGAGTTCGGGCGAGAAGTGGTACTTCAGCGAGTCGATCTCCCAGGCGACGGCGACATCGTCCAGCCAGCCGTCGGGACGGGCGATCCACAGCCCGGCAGCGGACAGGACGTCCACGTTGTGCCGCATCGGCGGAAGACCACTCGTCGCATACACCTTCTGCGCGTGGACCTCGGCGACGGAATGCGCGTCGTCGCTCAGTTCACGCAGGACCGCGCGGGGCAGGCGGCTTCCGCGGTCGCTGCCGTGCGCGAGTTCACGAACGAGTTCGTCGACGGTCACGTCGCCGCGCTGGATGCCGCCGGCGAGGAGCGCCCGGCAGCTGTCGGCCTGAAGCGTGCGACGTCCGGCGTCCAGGAGGCTGCGCGCCGGGGGAGCGAGGCGCAGGAGCCCCCGGTGGACCGGTGCGGGCATGCGCCACGTCCGCTCGACCTTCACGTACGCCCAGTCCCGACGGTGCCGGGTGGACGGGATGAGCAGCAGCACGTCGTTCCGGGCCGCCGACGACGTGTAGCCGAACGCGGCGAGCGCGGCGTGACCCGACAGCAGCGCGTCCAGACCGCCGTATTCGAGCGCCGCCAGATTGCGTTGCAGCGTCGTCGGCGGCCCGTTGTGCAGCAGGACTACGCCGGGGAGGATCCGCTGCCAGGGACCGCCGTCGGTGCAGCGTGCGGAGATGGTGCCCTTCGCGACCCCCCAGCCGTTCCAGGGTGGCCGCGCGGATCACACCGTCGCGGCTGACGGCGGCTATCGCAGAGAGATCTTCGGCCCAGGTTCCTCGTCGCATGGGTCCGAGCATGCCGCGGGCGAATCGGACCGTCGCCGGAAAGCGCACGTCGGAAATTGCCCTGTGGATGGACGGAAGGTTGTGGACAACTCCGCGGGCGGCGGAGCTGTCTCGCCGTTTCGGACCACCCGGCGGGGCGCCCGATGTGACATTCGTTCAGTCAGAGTGAACGAATGTCACATCGGGCGACGCAAGCAGAGCAGGCGCAGGCAGGCAGGTCTATGGGCTGCTGTACACCCGCAGGGTGCCCGGCTTCCACAGTCCGGAGCGGGTGGCGGTCTCGGTGTCGACCGTGGCCGCGGTGGCGTCCGGGTAATACCGGTCGAAGCGCTCGAGGGAGCCCCAGTCGCGGCCCCAGTCGTCCCGCATGTAGGTGGGGATGGCCGTGGCGCTGGCGAGCAGTTCGGTGAAGCCGAGGGGGCCACCGTTCTCCGGGGACTGCCAGGTGTCGGTCGAGCTGACGGCCAGCGGGCGGTCGGGGAGGATGCGGTAGTTCGGCATCTCCGCGACACCGTACTGGTGGTCGAACGGACGCTGGCACGGGAACTGCAGCCCGACGGCCCAGTCCAGCAGCACCGGCTGTGAGCTGCCGATCGTCGAGTTGAGGGTCTCGAGCTTCGGAACCCGCGGCGGGGTGAAGGCCAGCCACTGGTCGCCGGTGAGGTTGGGATCGTTGGCGACGATCCGGACGGAGTCGGCGTCGGGGGACAGTTCGCTGATCGGGACGCGCAGGTTGCGCCACGACGGTGCGGGACCGATGTCCTTGGGCAGGTAGGTGCCCTGGGCCTGCACGGTGCCGTCGGGCTGACGCTTGCCGTATTCGAGGAGCAGTGACTGACCGTAGGTGAGGGCGCCGGTCGAGTCGACCGACCAGATGCGGCCCGCGGCGGACATGACGATCAGCGGGGCGTCGTCGCTGCGCTCGGGGAGTGCGTACCAGCTGGACGACAGCGTCGCCGGTTCCTGCACGCCTTCCTGGTAGCTGCCCATGACGGGTGTGGTGCCGGGGTCGAGTCCGAACGGCAGCTTGGCGGTACTGCCGTTGACGCCGACGTTGCCGGTGCCGCCGCTGGTTCCGGCGCTCGATCCGGTCTCGAAGCTGGGCCCGACGCTCTGGTTGTCGGTGTTGCCCATGCCCTGCTTGACCTCGACGTAGTCGGCGGTCAGGTCGGACGGCACCCCGTTGGGGGAGAAGCCGACGGGATCGGCTCCGCCGAGCGGGTCGGCGGGGTTCGCCAGCGGCTGCGCGGGATCGTTGATGGGTGTGAGGTTTCCGCCGTTGGTGTCGCCTTCGACGAGGACGTCCTCGGCGAGTCCGCACGTCTGCCCGGTGAGGGAGTCGAAGTTCGAGCGTGCCAGCGAGTACGCCGGGTACTGGGAGACGGCGCCCTTGAGGAGCGAGAGGACCTCGAACAGCACCATGATGCCGGCGATGACGGTGAGCGGGGCGGCCGCGAATTTCCTGATCCGCCTGCCCTTCTCGGTGTTGGCGCGGGCGGGTGGCGCCGCGAATCCCTCACGCAGGTACTGCCAGGCGGCCAGCGCGACGGCCAGCGCGAACAGGACGAGGAAGAACGTGTTGGACTGGCGGCCGCCGATGGAGACGGTCTTGTCGAACCACGGCACCCCGTAACTCGAGACGTACCAGTAGCCGTTGATGCCCGCGAACGTCAGGGCCAGCATGAGGAGCAGGCCGGCGAGGAAGATCGTGCGGTTGCGGCGCGACCGCAGCGCGGACGCCGACACCGCGACGGCGGTGAGTGCGGCCAGGGAACCGGCGATGCCCGCGTACGCCCCGAAGTGGTGGGTCCACTTGGTGGGGTTGAACATCATGAAGAAGATCGTGCCGAACACGACACCGAGCAGACGCCACGACGGTCCGGTGGCGGCGCCGGGGATCCGCTTGCGGCGCAACAGGATGAACAGCGTCGTCAGCAGACACAGAATCATCGTCAGGAACGCGAAACGACGAGCCACGGAACCGTCGACGGTCGGGACGAAGAGGTAGTAGTAGCGCAGGAAATCCTTGTACCACTCGAGGTTCGGGCCGATCAGGGTGCGGACCCGGGTGGCCTCCATCACCGCGGCGACGGTCTGGTCGGCGAACACGACCACCAGGACGATCGTGCCCGCGGCCGCGATCGGAGCCAGCAGTGGCAGTGTCCCCACCTGGCGGTGGCGCTTGACGACGATCCGGACGAGCGGACGTGCGCCGGCGAGCAGGGCGGCCACACACATCAGTCCCGTCGGGGCGGCCGCGAGCGTGAACGCGCCGATCAGGACGGCGACAGCCGCGGGGAGGAGACGTCCGGTCGCGATGGAACGCTCGATGGAGCACCACGTGAGCAGGGCGCCGAGCGCCACGATGGGCTCGGGCCGCAGCCCGTTGTTGTAGGGCAGCCAGAACGCGAGGAAGACGAGTCCGCCGGTCCAGAGCGCGACCTTGTTGCGCCGGACGGACCGGCCGAGGCGCGGAGCGACCTCCCGGCTGATCACCATCCAGCACAGGATGCCGGCGATGAGGGCGGGCAGTCGCATGAACGGGCTGGCCGTCGAGATCTTCGCCATCGCGGCCAGGACGTCGTAGTACCAGCCGAACGGCGCCTCGGGGACACCGAACCAGCGGAAGTAGTTGGCCATGTAGCCGGCGTGGTCGGAGACCCGGGCCATGGTGAGCAGGTAGCCGTCGTCGGACGTGTTGGCGCCGATGAAGTGCCACAGAACCAGCGTGCCCACGACGATCGTGTCGAGTCCGGTGAACTTCCACCAGTGCGACGGCAGGAAGTTGCGGTGCCCGCGCCCGTCCGTGCCGTCGAGGCGGCCGAGGGCGACCAGGGCGACGGCCGTGGCGAGGAGGGCCACGATCATGGCGACGAGCTTGATCAGCGTGGGGCTCGACGAGAACCGGGAGTCGACGTTCATCGTGAACGACAGGCCTGCCGGCGCCGCCCCGTCACGGAGGTCGCTGAACACGCCCACCACCTGCGGGCGGAGGTCGCCGGTGAGGGAACCGGCGATCGGGTCACCGGTCGGAGTGGTCAGACCCACGAATTCGGCGGACGTCGCGTCGATGTTCGACGTGATGCGGATCTCGGTGCAGGCGCCCGACTGCACCTGTTCGCGCGGCGCCGTCGCGATGGTGACGTTGCGGTCGAGCACGTCGACGGACCTGTCCGATACCCGCACGAACATCGCATTCAGTGCCGCACCCTCGCCCTGTGCGGGGGCGGTGGCCAGCAGGATTCCGCCCTGCGGGGGGAGCCCGGCCACGGCGGAACACGGGATCGCCGCCGACAGGTCGACCGGGACCTGCGACATCAGCGGTGCCTCGAGGTCGCCGACGACGCCGTTCTCCGGCCAGTTCACCGCTGCGGTGGTCTGTTGCACCGGCATGAACGGGGTGGCCACTGCCAGCACGAACCCGATGAGTCCGGTGACGATGGCGATCAGACGAGCGGTCCGGTATTCACTCCGCCGGTCCTGGCGAGCAGGTGGCGAAGTGGATTCGGCGTCGGAGACGGAAGTTGTCAGAGCGTCGGGCACGGTTGTCGATGGTATGTCAGGAACCTGAGTAGGCATATTGCCGCCTACCAGAGGGTAGGGACACTTCTAGTAGTAACGCACCGGTCCGGCCGACCAGGTACCAGACCTGGTCACCTGTTCGGACTCGACCTGCGCGGGCGTCGCCGACTCGTCGAGCGGTGTGTACCGCTCGAGCGAGCCCCAGTCGCGGTCCCAGTCGTTCGACAGGTAGGTGGCCAGGGTGCTCGCCGACAACAGCTGGTCGGTCCAGCCCAGCGGGCCGCCGCCGAACTTGTCCTGCCAGGCATTGGTGGACTCGGCGCCGATGCGGTCGGGGAGAACACGCCACTGCGGGACCTCGGCGACGCCGTAGCGGTGGTCGAAGGGCCGCTGGCAGGGGAAAGCGAGCCCGACGGCCCAGTCGAGGAGCACGGGGTCGCTGGAGCCGACGACGGTCTGCAGGGTCTGCATCGTCGGCACCCGGGGCGGTGTGACCGCCAGCCACTGGCCGGGGTCGGTATCCGGGTCGTCCGCGACGAGCCGGACCGTGTTCGCCTCGGCGGGCAGCTGGTCGAGTGGCACGCGCAGGTTGCGCCACGACGGGGACGGCCCGATGTCGATCGGGTCGACGGTGCCGAGCGCGGTGACGGACCCGTCGGGGCCGGTGACCCCGTACTCGACCTTCAGACTCTGACCGGGGGTGACGACGCCGTCCGCGTCGACCGACCGGATGCGCCCGGCGGCCGAGAGGGTGAGGATCGGTGCGTCGTCGCTGCGGTCGGGCAGCCCGTACCAGCCGGTGGTGAGGGAGGCGGGTGTCTGATCCCCGCCCGGCTGGTAGCTGCCGAGAACCGGGGTCCGGGCGGGGTCGAGGCCGAACGGCAGCGTCACGGCGCTGCCGTTGACGCCGGCGGTGGCCTCGGTGCCGCCACCGGTGCCGGAGCTGGTGCCCGTCGTCGTCTCGTCGGTCTCGGTGTCGACGGTGTTCGCGCCGCCGGTGGCGATCTTCTCGGAGTCGGCGGTGAGGTCGTCGGCGATGCCGTTGGGGGTGAAGCCCTCCGCGGACGTCGTGCCGAACGCGCCTGCGCCGTTCGGGTCGGTGACCGGGGTGAGCGGCTGCAGCAGTGCGGCGGTGGGGTCGGTCTCGACGAGGACCTCGTCGGCGAGCGCGCACGAGTTGCCGGTCACCGACTCGATGTTGGCCTTCGCGATGGAGTACCCGGGGTACTGCGCGACAGCACCCTTCAGCAGCGACAGCACCTCGAACAGGACGACGGCACCGGCCGCGACGGTCAGCGGCGACGGCGCCAGCATCCGGGCACGTTTGCCGTTGGGTTTCTTGCCGCTCTCGTACGGTTCGCGGACGTGGTACCAGGCGGCGAGGAGCAGCGTCAGGACCGTGAGGCCCAGGAACAGCGTGGAGAAGCCCTTGCCCGCGATCATCGGCGGCTTGTCCCACCACGGGACGCCGTAGCTGGACACGTACCACCAGCCGTTGGAGCTGGTGAACGCGACGGCGAGGATGAACAGGACACCCGCGGCGAACAGGGTGCGGTTCCGTTTGGAGCGGATGCTCGCGGCTCCCACCCCGACCGCGGCGAGCACCGCGACGGAGCCGGCGAGACCCGCGTACACACCGAAGTGGTGGGTCCATTTGGTGGGCGTGAACATCATCAGCAGCAGCGACGCGAACACGATGCCGAGGATGCGGCGGGACGGTCCGATCGCGGTCCCGGGCACCTTCCCCTTGCGCAGGATCAGCATCACGCAGACCACGACGCACAGCAGCATCACGAACACGCCGAACCGGCGGGCCAGCGAGCCGTCCGGCGAGATCCCCATGAGCGAATCCCAGCGCAGCCGCTCGTCGAACCAGGCCACGTTGGGGCCGAGGGCGGTGCGGACCCGCGTCGACTCGAGCACCGTCGCCAATGTCTGATCCGCGAAGACGGCCACCATCACGACGGTTCCCGCGGCGAGGATCGGCAGGATCTGGGACGCGAATCCCACCCGGTGGCCGCGCGCGATGACGATCTGCAGGATCGGCCGCGCACCGGCGATCAGGGCGGCGATGCAGATCAGGCCCGACGGTCCGGCCGCGAGGGAGAACGCGGCGATGAGCACGGCGACGGCACCGGGGAGGAGTCGTCCGGTGGCGATGGCGCGCTCGATGGAACACCACGTGAGGAGGGCGCCGAGCGCGATGACCGGTTCGGGACGCAGCCCGTTGTCGTACGGCAACCAGAACGCCAGGAAGACCAGTCCGCCGGTCCAGAGGGCAGTTCTGTTGCGCCGCACGGCCACACCGAGGCGGGGAATGACCTCCCGGCTGATCACCATCCAGCAGAGCAGGGCGGCGAGGAGCGTCGGCAGTCGCATCCACATGCTCGCCGTGCTCACCTTCGCCAGCGCCGCGAGGAGTTCGTACGACCACCCGAACGGGGCCTCGGGGACACCGAACCAGCGGAAGTAGTTGGCCATGTAGCCGGAATGCTCCGACACCCGCGCCATGCCGAGGAGATAACCGTCGTCGGAGGTGTTGGCGCCGACCACGTGCCACAGCAGCAGCGTCCCGATCACCACGGCGTCGACACCGGTGAACTTCCACCAGTGCGCGGGCAGGAAGCGGCGCGCGCGGCGACCGTCGATGCCGTCCACACGGTGCAACGCGTACAGCGACGTCAGTGTTGCGAGGACGCACACGATCATCGCCAGCAGTTTGAGCAGGGTGGGGCTGGACGAGAATCGGGAGTCCGGGTGGACGTGCACGTTCAACCCTGACGGCGCCGCCCCCTGCAGGTCGGTGAACAGGCCGACCATCTGCGGGCGCTGGTCGCCCTCGACGGAACCGGCGAGGGGTTCGACGGTGCCCGTGATCTCCGCCGACGTCCGCTGGTGGTCGGACGTGACCGTGAGGGCGGTGCAGCCCTGGACATCCGCGGCGTCCGCCGAGATCAGGGAGATGCCGCGAATCGTGACGTCGACCGTGCCGCCGGAGCCGCCCTTCACCATGAGGCCGTTCTTCTCGAAGTCGGGCGCGCGATTCGGGAGGGTGGAGACGACGGTGCCGCCATCGGGTCCGAGTTGCGTGAACACCGAGCACGGCACGGTCACCTGCATGTCCAGCGGTGTGTACGAGACGAGTGGCGCCTCGACGCTGTTCACGGTGCCGTCCTGCGGCCAGTCGATCGACGCGGCGTCCTGCTTCACCGGGAGGAACGGGGTGGCCAGCGCGAGCACGAACCCGATCAGGCCGGTGACGATCGCGACGAGCCGGGAAGTGCGGATGGTCCGAAGGTCAGGCGGCGGGGGTTGGGACGGCACAGGACGATGTTAGGCGATGGTGGCTCCGCCACCCGTGAGTACTTGTTAACGCGCGGCGGTTAAGAAGTACTCACGGGACCGAAGGTCACGACCGCGGCGACGTCGTCGAGGGAGAGGTCCAGAACCCGGGCGACCGCGGCGATCGTGAAGAACGCGGGTGTGGCGATGCGTCCGGTCTCGATCTTGCGCAGGGTTTCGACGGAGATGCCCGCGTCGAGTGCGACCGTGACCATGCTCATGTCTCCCCGCGCGGATCGCAGCAGCTCACCCAGCCTCTGCCCGCGTTCGAGTTCCTCTGCTGTCAACGGCACACGCACCATGTGCCATATAGTAATACCGGTATAGAAATTGGATCCCGACGTGGAGGGTGAGCCGTGGTCGAGTTGAAGTCGGCGGCCGAGGTGCAGGCGATGCGCGCGGCGGGCCGGGTGGTGGCCGACGCCCTGGCCGCAGTGCGCGAGGCGGCCGCGATCGGGGTGACACTTCAGGGCCTCGATGCGGTGGCCGCGACGGTGATCCGCGACGCGGGGGCGGAGCCCGTGTTCCTGAACTATCACCCGAACTGGGCGCCCAGCCCGTTTCCCGGGGTTATTTGCGCGAGCGTGAACGATGCGGTGGTGCACGGCATTCCCGGCGAGTACCGACTCCGCGACGGTGACCTCGTCAGCATCGACTGCGGCGCCAGGCTCGCCGGCTGGTGCGGGGACGCCGCCGTGAGTTTCGTCGTGGGAACGGCCGACCCGGCCGACATCGCCCTCGTCGAGGCCACCGAAGCCGCTCTCGCGCACGGTATTGCGGCCGCCCGGCCGGGAAAACGGTTGGGAGACATCGGTGCCGCCATCGGACTGTTCGCGCGCGGCGCGGGGTACGGCATGCTCGCCGACCACGGCGGGCACGGCATCGGCAGGCAGATGCACGAAGATCCGCACGTGCCCAACGAGGGTCGCGTCGGGAAGGGGATGCTGTTGCGTCCCGGGATGGTGATCGCGATCGAACCCATGCTCATCGCCGACGGCACCGACGACTACCGGCACGAGGCCGACGGCTGGACGCTCCGCACGGCGACGGGCGCCCGTGCCGCGCACAGCGAGCACACCGTCGCCATCGGTGAGGACGGACCGGAAGTGTTGACGCGGTAGGACTTTCCTACGTCAGTGCTCGCACGTCCCACACCCACACGCCGTCGACCGGCTTCGCGGGTGCCCCGACGAGCTGCTGGACCGTCTCGCGCAGAACGCGATCGTTCTGGGTGTGCGGCAGGACCAGGACGTCGGCGTTCCAGAACTTCAGGTCCGCCAGTGCCTGGGCTTTCGTGGCCTCGTCGATGGCAGGCACCTGGCCGGACGACTGCGCGGACGCGAGCAGTAGGGCGGTGGGGCGGTCGTCGGGACCGTACTTACCCCTGTCCTCGCTGCCGGCCGGTCCGACGAAATACCCACCGGCGATGGGGAATGCGAGATCCTGCTCGGTCTGCCAGCGCAGCATCCGCGCGTTCTCCGGGGAGGGAAGCGGCACCGTGACGACGGAGCCGTCGGTGACGTACTCCCGCCACGTGCCGTCGGCGAAGAAACTCGGTGCGGTATCGCGTTGGACGACGGCGAGCGGCGTGGGCGCCAGCGGAAGCAGCGCCACCGCGAGCCAGCCGACCCACAGCAGGGTGGTGGTCCGCTGGCCCTCGCGCGCGGACGCCAGGGCGCGGTCGGTGCCCAGCGCGAGCAGCAGGGCGGCGGCGGGCAGGCAGCCCATCGCGAAGCGCGATTCGAGTACGGATTCGAGAAGCGGCAGGTGTGAGATCAGCTTCCACGGCAGGGGAATTCCGGTGTCCCAGCCACCGATCGTCAGCGAAGTTCCGAGCGACAGGACGCCCATCACTGCGACGGTCGCGGCCGCGGCGCGAGCCAGCGGCATGCGCCACAGCCACAGAGCCGACAGGCCGAGGAGGATCAGCAGGGGCCAGCCGAAATACGCGTTCTCCTCGGTGGCGTTCATGCTGAACTCGGCGGACCCGGGCTCGCCTGCCAGCGAGGACGTCGGAAAGCTGGTGAACGCTTCGGTGTCGTTGCCGACGGGGCCGTGTTCGATCGCCCGGTAGCTGTCGGGCCCGAAGAACTGCCACCACAGGGGCACGGCGGCGATGGCCAGCGCGACGCCGCCGGCAATCGCGAAACCCTTGATGCTGCGAGTGACCGCCGCGAATGCCGCGCGCGGACGCGACGCCGCGAAGGCGGCACCGAAAACCGCGAACGCCAGCGCGTAGATAAGCAGAGGTTCTTCGCCGAGGAAGATCTGATAGGCGATCAGCAAGCCGAGGACGATGCCGTCGCGCACCGGGCGCGCACCGCTGCCCAGCCTGATCACGGCCAGCGCGATGAAGGGCAACAGGAACAGGGCGACGAAGTTGGGGTGCCCGTTGGTGTGCGAGATCAGGGCGGGGGCGAAACCGCACAGACCACCGCCGACGGCGGCCGCGAGTCGCGACGACACGACATGCCGCGAAAACACCCAATACCAGGCAATTGCCGTGCCCGACAGGCCAAGTGTGAGCGCGAGAGTGAAGGTGACGTTCGGTCCGAACAACAGCGTGACCGGCGCCAGCGGAATGCTGATGCCGAACATCGCCGTGTTGCCCATGAGATTGACGCCCAGCGGGTAGTTCTGCAGGTCGCTGGAGAGCGGATTGTCCAGATGGACCAGTGAGCGTGCGGCGACCGCGAAGAACCACTCCCACATCGTCTGGTCCTGGCCGCTGCGCACCAGATAGCCGGTCCCGAGGTGTTTCCACTGGCGGGCCAACACGAATGCCGCGAGGCCGACGTAGAAGACGACCGCCGCGACATCGGCCGGGTGTGGCCGGAGACGGGAGCGGAGAGGGCGAGCAGTGGTGCTGGTGCTCTCTGCCTGCCGAGTGGTCTCGACCTGGGTGAGTATCTCAGTCACGCAGCTGCGCCTCCGGTTCTCGGGTCGATGTCAATCGACCGAGGGTACCGGAGGTCGCTGAGAGCTTCCTTGGTTGCGATCTCGTGATTGTTGCGTGTATCACATCAAGTTGATTTGTGAACTTCTGATCAATACAGGGATATTCTCCTGCCCCACTGGTTACGCTCAGCATGCTTTTTCGTATCGGTTGCAGTGCACTCTGAATGGGGTCGGCATGACGGACATCAGCACATCTCGATTTGGGTACAAACGGTTTACACGCTCGGTGGCAGTCGCTGGCATCGCCGCGCTCGCCATGGTCATGGGCAATGGCACCGCGTCGGCCGGCGTGGACAATTCCAGTTCCGTGATCGATGCACAGGGAAATCGCATCGAAGTCGTGCAGGGCGACACGCAGTATCAGACAGTTCCGCCGCTGGACGGCGTACCCACCAGCGTGGAGTTCTTCCACAACGGTTACGCCGGGGTCGCCATCACCGGGCCGAACGCGGAAGAGTTCGAGGGAACTCAGCTCACCGTCGGCTATCAGATCGGTTACCCGGTCGCACTGGCCGGCGCGACGATCGTCCTGAACACGCCCGGACTCGGGTTCGCGATCGGGTCGAGCAACGGAATCGACCTGGGACTCCTCCCGGAGCTCTCGCTGGGTCTGAATGCCGGGACGAACGTCGAACTCGCCGGTGACATCATTCCGTCGCAGGAACTCGACATCGACCTGGAGCCCGGTGGAATCACCACCGTTCCGATCCTCGAGGGTCAGGAGTTCGACGGATCGGCCGCTGTGGTCAGGATGCAGGGAGTTCATGGCTCCATCTCCGGTGCTATCGGGCCGGTCACCATCCGTCCGTACGCAATGGCCGTGACGGAGAACGGTGACACCGTGATGACTTACGGTGTGCCGCAGAAGCTCAACTAGGCAGCCCGCCCGACAGGGTGCCTGACAGGGGTCGCCGGACTGATGTCCGGCGACCTTTGTCGACTGACATGGACGACGGCGTCGCCTGTGATCCATACGGCGGCGCCGAGCAAGGCGATTACGAAAAGCACCCAGTGCCCGGCGTAGACACCGACGATCGCTCCGATCGTCACGGCGAGTCCGGCATGCACGACCACCTCACCGCCGGCGGTGCCGAGGAGATAGTCTTCGGCACCGCTATCGGCACGTCGAGGCTCCACTGCATCCGGCATGACCGCTCCTCGCGACGACCCGACAATTCCCCTCGGGGCGCGGGAAATACCCGCCTCCCTGATTGGCTGCGGGGTTCCCGCGAGGTGGCGAGATAAACGTGAACAGACCGATCAGTTTCTTGTGACGACCACGAACGGCCCGGTCTCCGACACCGTGAATCGGGGGTCGTCGAACAGTTCTTTCGGGAACGTGACGGTGTAGCGGCGCACGTTGGGATCGTTGGGATACACGTCCTCGGCGAGCCGCAAGGTGTACCCGTCGGGGCCCTGGCGGAACACGAACGCGTCGGGGGCGCGCCACGGCGCCGCGTCGAGTGCGGTCACCAGCTGGTCGGGCGTCTCGAGTTCGCTCCAGTCCGCGATGGTCCCGGCGCGTCCGGCGAAGTCCGCCAGGGGATTCGAGTAGTGCGACGTCAGCGCCTGGAACCCGAGGTAGGGATAGAAGCTGAGGAAACTGGTGTCGGCGGTGAGGACCACCGTGTCGTCGCGGTCGCGGGGGACCTGCGCCTGGATCAGCTCGTCGACTGCCGCGTAGTGAGCGGCGGCGCCGGGTGGGCGCTGGTCGGCGCGTTCACCGTTGCCGTCGGTGTCGGTGTAGGCGACGGCGATGTCGGAGTCGAGGAACTTGGGGATGTTCTGGACGAACGACAGCGCGCCCAGCACGCCGATCACCAGGACCGCCCCCTTGACCCGCGGGTTGTCGCTGGTCGCGAGCACGAGCCAGCCTGCGAATTCGACGAATCCGAAGACACCTGCCGCGCCGAGCAGGACGATCAGCACAGGCTCGAGTCGGAACGAGAGGAGGGTGCTGCCGAGCACGGTGACCGCCATCGACAGCAGCGACCACAGGTAGATGGCCACCACCCCGACGCCGAGTGCCTGCGCGCGCCGCGACGTCGACGCGCGGGCGACGAGCCAGATGGTGCCGAGCAGGCACAGTGCCCCGGTGAGGGAGAAGTGGATCATCGGCAGTGGCAGATGTGCGCCTGCCTCGGGCAGATAGTGCAGCGCTGTTCCCGACGCCGCGGGCGAACCGCCCACGACCTTCAGCAGATACGGCAACCAGACCGTCAGTGCGAGAAGGCCGGACACRGCGGCGATCACGATCAGCCGGACCAGCGGATCGATCGCCGCCCGCCACGACTTCCGGGCGCGTATCCGCAGGGTCGCGGCGAGCAGTGCGAGCAGGGTGATCGCGAAGGCGGCGAGCCCGAGATACAGCGTGTAGAACGTAGCGGCGAGGCCGAGGAACAGTCCGGTGCCGATCACGGCGCCCCAGCCGCCGCGCCCGTCGACGCGGTTCAGCCCGCCCCAGGCGAGGACGAGTGCGGGACCGATCAGCAGGGTGATGACGGCGCCGTACGGTTCGGGTGATCCGTAGGCCAGGACGAGTGCCGTGGTCGCGAGGGACACGACGATGGCCAGGTCGTGGCGGATCAGGTTGCTCCACAACACCAGTGCCACGACGGCTGCGACGGCGAGCGATCCGATGGCGTATGGCTTGAAGGCTTCCCAGCCGTCCATGCCGAGGAGGTTGGCGACGCGCCCGCCCACCCAGAACCAGCCGGCCGGGTAGTACGGCGGCAGGTCGGCATACGTCATGTCGCGCAACGCCGCCGAGTCGGTCAGCCGGGTGAGGTACTCGGTGCGGAACTCCTGGTCGACGGAGACGCCGTGCAGGTAGAGCTTGGTGGCTGCGAGAGGCAGACCGAGGGTGACGGTCACGAACCCGGACAGGCTCGCCCACGACAGCAGCCGGGCGAACCGCGGGGCCCGGTGCAGTCGTACGAGCAGGACGGACACCGCGATACCGGCGATGGCCACGACCTGGCCGACCGTGGTGACGGCCTGGGTCACGTTGGACGAGTTGAACGCCGGCCACTGCACCCGCGCGAACGCGAACAGTCCGACCGCCGCCACCACTGCGGCCGCGACGGCCCCCAGCAGCATTTCGACAGCTGTCGACAGGGACCGTCGGGCCGGTGCTACGTCTGCTTCCGTCACGAGGGCGAAGCTTAGATGGGCAGCTTCTTGAAGATCGGTCGCGGGATGTGCCGCAGGATCATCATCACGTAGCGGAAGGCGCCCGGCGCCCACACGAGATCCTTGCCCTTCTCCGCCGACGTGACGGCGAGCTTGGCCACGTCTTCCTTGTTCACGGTGAGCGGGGCTTCCTTCACGTCCGCGGACATGCGGGTGCGGACCTGGCCGGGACGGATGACGAGGACGCGCGGACCGAACTCGCGCAGCGCCTCACCGAGTCCGAGGTAGAAGCCGTCGAGTCCGGCCTTGGTGGATCCGTACACGAAGTTGGAGCGGCGCACGCGCTCGCCCGCGGCGGACGACATGGCGATGATCTGGCCGAAGCC
The DNA here is from genome assembly GCF_056402775.1 of Rhodococcus sp. P3_B8. Taxonomy (NCBI): domain Bacteria; kingdom Bacillati; phylum Actinomycetota; class Actinomycetes; order Mycobacteriales; family Nocardiaceae; genus Rhodococcus; species Rhodococcus sp. P3_B8. The sequence continues at coordinate 121,043 of NZ_JBFUGT010000002.1, read as the reverse complement.
CTGTGCCTTCATCTTCTCGCCCACGAGCACGCCCACCGACACCGCGGCCGTGTAGTTGACCTCGGCGATCTGGACGGCCTTGCGCTGGTTCTGCCACAGTTCCTCGGCGTCGCCGAGCAGGCCGAACGCGACGATGGCGACGTCGACGTCGCTCTTCGCCCACGCCTCGTCGATGACCTTCGGGTGGCTCTCGGTGTCGACGGCGTCGAAGTCGATGACGTCGACGGCGTTGGCGCCGGCCGCTTTCAACTGGGCGACGGCGGCATCGCGACCGGGATCACCCGGCAGCGCGGCGAGGATCACCCGCATCGGCGCCTTCTTCAGGTACTCCTCGCAGATCGCGAGACCGATCTCGGAGGTGCCACCGAGCAGCAGCAGAGTCTGGGGGTTCCCGACAGCGTTGATCACTAGAGTTCCAACCTTCTGGACATATCGGAGGCGAAGACATTGGTGGGGTCGTACTTGCGGCGGGTGGCGATCCACTCGTCGATCCGCGGGTACATGGCGTGGAAGGTCTCGGCGGTGGTCCGCGAGTCCTTGGCCGTGTAGAGGCGGCCGCCGAACTTCAGGACCCGCTTGTCGAGTTCGGTGACGAACTCGTTCAGGCCCGGCTTGATGCGGAAGTCGACACAGATGTTCCAGCCCGGGATCGGGAAGCTCAGCGGGGCCTGGTTGCCCTCGCCGAACAGCTTGAACACATTGAGGAACGAGTAGTGCCCCGACTTCTGGATGTCGCGGATGATGGCCTTGAATTCCTCGACCGCGGTGGTCGGCACCACGAACTGGTACTGCAGGAACCCGTTGGATCCGTAGGCGCGGTTCCACTCACCGAACATGTCGAGCGGGTGGTAGAACTGCGTCAAGTTCTGAACCTTGTCGCGGTAGGTGCCGGACTTCCGGAACCACAGCTCGCCGATCATCGAGAAGTTGAACTTGTTGGCAAGGCCGTTCGGGAAGACGTCCGGGAACGTCAGCAGCTGCGGGGCATCGAACGCGAGGGGGTTCTTCTGCAGCTTGGCCGGCAACTGGTCGAGCTTCGCGAGCGAACCGCGGGAGATCGCCGCGCGACCCAGCTTCGGCGGCGCCGCGATGGCGTCGAACCAGGCGCTCGAGTACTCGTAGTTGGATTCGCTGCCGTCGCTGTGCAGCGCGATGGTCTCGTCGAGCGTCTGGGTGACGTCGCCGTCGGCGATGAAGTACGCCGTCTCGGTGGGCGTCATCTTGATGGTCGCCTTGAGGATGATGCCCGTCAGGCCCATGCCGCCGATCGTCGCCCAGAACAGCGCGCCCCTGGGGTCGTTGCGGCCGCCCTTCGGCGTCAGCGTGCGCACCTTGCCGTCGGCGGTGAGCAGGTCCAGCGACACCACATGGTTGCCGAAGCTGCCGGCGCTGTGATGGTTCTTGCCGTGGATGTCGGAGCCGATCGCGCCGCCGATGGTGACCTGCCGGGTGCCCGGCAGCACCGGAACCCACAGACCGAACGGCAGGGCCGCCTTCATCAGCTGGTCCAGGTTGACGCCGGCGTCAACCTCCACCAGGTGGGTGTCGCGGTCGATGCGGTGGATCCGGTTCAGCGCATTCATGTCGATGACCAGGCCACCGGCGTTCTGCGCCGGGTCGCCGTAGGAGCGGCCGAGGCCGCGGGCGATCACCCCACGCTGCAGGTGAGCGGGCTTCGACTCGTTCTGCTCCGCGACCTGGGCGACCGCTCGCGCGATCACTTCCACGTCGGGAGTGGACAGCACCTGCGCGGTGGTGGGCGCGGTGCGTCCCCAGCCGGTGAGGGTGCGGGTCTGTGTGGGGAGCGCCTGGGTGGGCGTCTCTTCTGCTGTCGTGGACATCGAGGTAGAGGGTACCCGGAGGCCGGCCCCGCGGGCCCGTGCGTGCTTATCCACCGCACGCGGTCGACAAGTACTCACGGGGCGCTAGCCTCGTCGTCGTGTCAGAAACCCAGCCGAGTCACGAGCACGAACCGCACGTTCCGCTCCCCGTCGAGATCCCCGTCACCGAAAACATCGCGGACGACGCACTGGACCTGAAGACGCAGATCATCCGTTTCGTCCTGACCGGCGGATTGTCGGCGATCGTCGACTTCGGCCTGTACGTCCTGCTGTTCGAAGTGGTCGGGCTCCCCGTGAACGTGGCGAAGTCGATCAGCTTCATCGCGGGCACCACCACCGCGTACCTGATCAACCGCCGGTGGACGTTCAAGGCCGAACCGAGCCGTGCCCGCTTCGTGGCCGTCGTCGTCCTCTACGCGGTCACGTTCGCCGTGCAGGTGGGCCTCAACTGGGTGATGTATCACGCTTTCCCCGACGAATGGTGGCGTCTGCCGCTTGCGTTCGTCATCGCCCAGGGCACGGCGACGGTCATCAATTTCGTCGTGCAGCGCGCGGTGATCTTCAAGATCCACTAGGGCCTGCCGGGCAACCACACGGCAATGCCCCGATGGGTGCTGCGATGACCCCGATCCGGGTGTTTCGGTAACGACTCAGCAACTTCTCTGGCGCGGCAGGCGTGTTCGGTGAGAATCGATCAATGCTGATTGTTCTCGACACCTCGGCCGTCACACGAGACGCGCGCTTCGAGACGTTCGTCCGCGACGCCCTCGACCACGGCGGCCGGGTGCTCGTTCCCCGCCTCGTCCTCGTCGAGGTAGCGCACCGGTACCAGCGGGAATCCGTCGCCATGATCGACGCCCTGACCGTCCAGGCGCGGATGTACGACCGGCTCGGGCTCCGGGAGGACCTGTCGGTCTTCGTGGACGCCGCCCGGGCCAAGGCCGACGGGTACGTCGACTCGCTCGCCCGGCAGCTGGAGGCGATGGGCTGCGACGTGATCGAGCCGGCCCACGTATCGCACCTCGACATCGCCGGTCGCGAGTTGCAGCGTCGTCGCCCGTACGTGGGCAAGAAGCGGTACGGCTACACCGCCACGGTGAACTGGCTGACGGTCCTGGACATCGCCGATCGCCGCCCGTCCGAGGACGTGGTGTGGGTCAGTGCGAACTCCCGGGCGTTCGGCAGCGGCGAACCCTCGACGTGGCACGACGAGATCTGGGCCGAGCTGCAGGACCGCGGCCTCGAGAACCGGGTGCGGTGGGTGGTCGATCTCGACGACGTCGATCTCCGGGACACGGACGTGCCTCGCCGCGAGCGGGTCTTCGAACCGGTCCTGCCGCCGCCGCCCGCGATCGCGGTGCCGGCTCCGCTCCCGCCCCGGCCTCCCCTCCCGCCCCGGGCACCCGTAGCGACTCCCGACACCGTCGAACCCCCGGCCGCGACGCTTCCCCCCGTGCACGTGGCACGACCCCGGGTGGCGCCGCAGCGGATCCTGCCCTCGGGCAACGCGGACACCGGCGGGCGTCGCGGCATCGGCAGGATGATGGGCGGACGAAAGCGCAAGGTCACCGTGGTGGACGAGCTCGACGAGCTCGATTTCGGCTGAGTCGACCCCTCGATGGCCCACTTGCCACGCCTGCGATAACGATTCGGGCAAAGGGGATAACGACTTGGGGCCGAAGCCACCATGAGTGACACACGACCGCGGCGGGTACTCCAAGGTTGAAGTTACGTATCCGTCAACGGCGACGGGTACCGGCGACCAGGGGAGAAGGCATGAAATCTGTGCCGAACGACCGCAAGCCGTCCGCGCAGCAGCGGAGCGGGACACCGATCGTCCAGTACCGTTCGGGGGCGAGGCTCGCGGGGCCGAGTATCGAATCCCAGGTTCTCTACCAGGCGTGCAGGTGGTTTCTCCGGCCTGTGGTGCGGATGGCCCCGATCAACGAATCGGCGATTCGCAGGGCCGCGTTGCTGGACTTGGCGGCGGGGATCCGTCCCGCGTCCGGAATTCGCCGACAGAAGGTGCGACTGCCCGGATTCGACGCGGAGATCGTGCGCGCGCCGGGGGTGTCTCCGGATCTGGGTGACGGTGTCGTCCTCTACCTGCACGGCGGCGGGTTCCTGTGTTGCGGGCTGAACACGCATCGGCCGGTGGTCGCGACGATCGCGAAGCTGACCGGGCTGCCGGTGATGCACGTCGGCTACCGGCAACTGCCCGACACGAACATCAGCGGTTCGGTCGACGACTGCCTGACGGCGTACAAGTGGTTGCTGGAGAACGGAGCCCGCGCGGGCGGGACGGTGTTCGCCGGCGACTCGGCCGGCGGGTTCCTCGTCTTCGCGACCGCGCTGAAGGCCCGCGAGGAGGGCGTCGATCTGCCCGCCGGCCTGGTCGGACTGTCGCCGCTGCTGGACCTGGACTGCGCAGACAAGCTGGTGCACGCCAATGCCGCCCGCGACGTGTTCGCGCCCGTGGAGGCGCTCGTCACCATCGGCAAGCTCGGCGGCGAGGTGGACGGCGTGCTCGACCCCGCGCTGTCGCCCGTGAACGGGACTCTCGAGGGTCTGCCGCCTGCGCTGCTGGTCGCTGCGGAAGGTGAGGTGCTGAGGTCGGATTCGGAGCTGATGGCGTATCGGCTGAGCGCTGCGGGTGTTCCGACGACGCTGCAGATCTGGGACGGCCAGGTGCACGCGTTCCCGGCGTTGTGGCCCGGTCTGCCGGAAAGCCGTGCGGTGCTTCGGCGTATCGCGCGTTTCGTCACGACACGCGTGCGACCGGAAGACGGTGTCGCCCGGGACAAGACCGCCTGACTACCGCGGCGGGCCTTTCTCGAGCACGATCGTCGTCGATCGCTGTTGTCCACTCTCGTCGAACCAGCGCACCGCGACCTCGTCGCCGGGGTGCCGCGCGAGCATGCGTTCGCTGAGATCGTCCGAGGACCGGACGGGTGTTCCGTCGAATTCGGTAATGACGTCTCCGATCTCGATGCCGGCGTCGTCGGCGGGGGTGCCGATGCTGACCCAGAGCACTTCGGCGCCCCGATCGTCGTCGGTGACGCTGATCCCGAGGAGAGGGGTGTCGCCGATGTGCACGGTGGCGGACGTGGTTCCGGCGCGGACCTGATCGACGATCGTCATCGCGATGTCGATGGGCACCGCATACGATCTCGGCTGAATGGGAGCGGGTTTCGTGGGGTCGGAGTCGGCGTTGCCCGCGGTGTTGACGCCGATGACGGCGGCGGTGGCGTCGACGAGGGGGCCGCCGGAGTCGCCGGGACGTACGGCCGCGTCGATCTGGATCAGCCCGTTCAGCCGGTTCCGGGAACCGTCGGTGGAACTGCGGGCGGTGATCGTCTGCTCGACGTCGGTCACGAACCCGCGGGCCGCCACCGGAACCCCGCCTCCCTCCGCGTTACCCACCGCGGTCACCGGGTCGCCGATTCCGATGGCGGTGTCCTTCGCGAGGGTCGCCACCGGGAGGTCGCCCGCGCCCTGGAGCCGGAGTACCGCGACATCGCGGGAACTGTCGTACCCGAGGACGTCCGCGACGTACTCCGCACCGCTGCCCAGGCTCACCGCGCTGATGTCGAGGGCGCCGTCGATCACGTGATGGTTGGTGAGGACGACGCCGTCGGGGGTGAGCACGATCCCCGTTCCCGCGGTTTCGACGAGGCCCGAATCCGCGACGAGCGTGACGATCGCCGGGATCGCCCTGGCCTCGACCTCCTCCGGGGTCAGGACCACGGGCGGCGGCGGAGGAGGCGCTGCGGGCTGAGCGACCGTCGCCGCGGGCGTCCCCGGTTCGCGGACCGGTGGTGCGCTCAGCAGCAGGCTGCCGATCACCGCCGTGGCCACGGCGAGGACCGTTGCGACGCGGGGGGTCGTCATGCCCGGTTGTCGTCGTCGCGGAGTCGGTTCAGGACTGTTTCAGCGATCCCCAGCCGTGCCAGGTGTCGATCTCGATCCAGGCGCTGACCCGTTTGCGGTCGCGGACGGGGTACGGCTTGCCGGTGTAATGCGTCGCGAGGCGGTCGATGTCGGCGAGTTCTTCGTCGTCCACGAACTCGGCCACCCGGCCCTGGACGCTGACGTGGGTGATCCAGTCGTCGGGGTCCATCGCGGTGAGGCTGACGCGGGGGTCGCCGCGCAGGTAGTCCAGGCGTCGACGCTCGGCGTCCATGTTGACCAGCACCCTGCCGTCCTCGAACAGGTACCAGGTGGCCACGGACACGGGCTGGCCGTCGGGTCGGACGCAGGCGATGGTGGCGTAATTGGGCCGAGCGAACATCTCGGCGGCTTTCGGTGTCAGAGGTGGCTTCGACATGTCCGAAAGATACTCCTAGCGCCGGTCCCGGAACCGGGGTTCGCGCTTGTCCTTCCGCGCGGCGGTGGCCTCCTCGAAGTTGTCGGTCAGCAGCCGCACCAGCAGCTGCCCGAGTCCCTCCTGGTGGATGTGGGCTTCGAGTGAGGCGGCGTCGAGCCCGGACCACAGCGTGCGCTTCGTCAGTTCCAGGCCCGGCCGGGAGAACCGCGACATGCGCTCGGCGAGGTCGAAGCATTCGTCCAGGAGGTCCTCGCCGGGCACGCACCGCGACACGAGTCCGATCCGCTCGGCCTCGTCGGCGTGCACGTCGCGACCGGACAGCATGATCTCGAACGCCCGGGACGAGCCGATCGCCCGGGGCAGCAGGTAGCTCAGGCCCAGTTCGCTCGCGGTCAGGCCGTTGTTGATTCCCGCCGCCCGGAAGTAGGCGTCGTCTGCCGCGATCCGGATGTCGGAGGCGAGCGCCAGGCACAGGCCGCCGCCGATGGCCGCGCCGTTGACTGCGCTGATCACCGGCTGGTGCATCCGGCGGAGCGAGAGCACCACGTTGTCGAGCATCTCCATGGCCCGCAGGGCGACGGTCGGCGGGGTGAGGCCGTCGACGTGGGGGAGCGTGCCCGCGGATCTCTGGTCGGCGCCGGAGCAGAAGCCGCGGCCGGCGCCGGTGATCACCACCGCGCGCACCGCGTTGTCGTTGCTGATCTCCTCGAGTGCGTCGCGGAACGGGATCATCACGTCGAACGCCATCGCATTCATGCGTTCCGGGCGGTTGAGCGTTACGAGGGCGATGCCCGGCCGGGGGTGGTCGACGACGACGAAGTTCACGCACTCGATACTAGAACACGTTTCAATTCTGTGGATCGATTTGTGGTCGCGGACGCCCGGGGGCGACCGTGCGCGCGAGGATGCCCAGCGTCGCGCGCAGGGCATTCTCGGAAATCACCGGGAAGATCCCGGAATCGCGCCACACCGGGTCGATGGACGACCAGTCGTAGAACGAGGTCACCATCGTTCCCTCGTCGATCGGCTCGAGCCGGTACCCGTACACGTGCCCGATCTGCGGCCGGATCTGGCCGAGAACCTTCCAGGAGATCTCCCGGTCGGGCACGAACGTCTCGATCGTCACCGTCACGTCGTAGAGACCGAGGTCGAAGTCGTTCAACGCGTCGCGGTCCATGTGCACGACGAACGTGTCGCCCGCCGCCGTGACGCGGTCCCCTTCCGCGGACATCAGCATCCCGGAACTGTCGATCGCCACGTGTCCCACGGGATCGCAGAGGAGGCCGAAGATCGTCGCCGGGTCCGCGGCGACAGCCCGCCGGACCTCCAACCGCTCGCCGGTGTCAGTTGTCATGTCCGCATCCTGCCACCCCATGTGAGTGCCATCGAGTGCTCGGGCACGCAAAAACACTCACATGGGGTAGGTGGGCAGCACTCCGGCGTCCAGGGCCTGCTTCAGAGACGGTGCGGCCGAATCCTTCTCGGACAGCTGGAACGTCAGCGGGCTGCCGTCCCGGCCCACCGTGGGCCAATCGATTCCCAGTTCGGGATCGAGTGGGTGGAGGTCGTGGTCGAGGGCGGGGGTGTACTCGATCGAGCACAGGTACATCACGGTCGACGCGTCCTCGAGGGACAGGATCGCGTGGCCGACACCGGCCGGAAGGTAGATCGCACGGCGGTCGACGTCGTCGATGAGCACCGAATCCCACTGCCCGAACATCGGCGACCCGACGCGCAGGTCGACGATGACGTCGAGGAACGCACCCTTGACGCAGGTGACGTATTTCGCCTGCCCGGGCGGGTTGTCGGTGAAGTGGATGCCGCGCAGGACACCGGCGGCGGACACCGAGCAGTTGGCCTGCGCGAGTTCGAGGCTGTGCCCGACGGCGGCCTCGAACTCCGAGCCCTTGAACCATTCGAGGAACACGCCGCGGTCGTCGCCGAACTGCCGCGGGGTGATCTCCCAGGCGCCCGGAACCTTCAGTTCCCGATACTCCACGTCACCAGTCCTTGCCGCGTTCGAGAAGTTCGAGGAGGTAGTCCCCGTATCCGGACTTGCCGAGAGTGTCGGCGCGGGCGCACAATTCGGCGTCGGTGATGAACCCGCGGCGCCACGCGACCTCTTCCGGAACGCCGATCTTCAGCCCCTGCCGGTGTTCGAGCGTGCGCACGAAGTTCGCCGCCTCGAGCAGCGAATCGACGGTGCCGGTGTCGAGCCAGGCGGTTCCGCGGGGAAGCACCTCGACCTGTAGCCGTCCGGCCTGCAGGTACGCCTGGTTGACGTCGGTGATCTCGTACTCGCCGCGGTCCGACGGCCTCAGGTCGCGCGCGATCGACACGACGTCGTTGTCGTAGAAATACAGCCCGGGGATCGAGAAGTTCGACTTCGGGGTGGCAGGCTTCTCCTCGATCGACATCGCCCGGCCCGTGTCGTCGAATTCGACCACACCGTAGGAACTGGGATCGGATACCCAGTAGGCGAACACGGCGCCGCCGTCGATGTTCTCGAAGCGGTTCAGCCGGGAACCGAGTCCGGGGCCGTAGAAGATGTTGTCGCCGAGGACGAGGGACACGGACTCGTTGCCGATGTGGTCGGCGCCGAGCACGAACGCCTGCGCCAGGCCGTTCGGTTCCTCCTGCACCTTGTACGTGAGGTTCACCCCGAACTGGGAGCCGTCGCCGAGGAGCCGGCGGAACTGCTCCGCGTCGTGCGGGGTGGTGATGACGAGGATGTCCCGGATGTTGGCCAGCATCAGGGTGGAGAGCGGGTAGTAGATCATCGGCTTGTCGTAGACCGGGACCAGTTGCTTGCTCACTCCGAGAGTGATCGGGTGCAACCGGGACCCGGTACCGCCTGCCAGGATGATTCCGCGCATGTGCGCAGTGTTCCAGTGTTCGCGTCGGATAGAAACTCGGGCGCGCCACTAGGGTGGGTGCACATGAGGCTTCTCGTGACAGGCGGCGCCGGGTTCATCGGTGCGAATTTCGTGCACCAGACGGTCGCCGAGCGCCCGGACGCGCAGGTGACGGTGCTCGACGCGCTGACGTACGCCGGCAACCGGCGGTCGCTCGACCCGGTGGCCGACCGCATCGAGTTCGTGCACGGCGATGTGGCGGATTTCGCGCTGGTGGACCGTCTGGTCGCGGACTCGGACGCGGTGGTCCACTTCGCCGCGGAATCGCACAACGACAATTCGCTGGCCGATCCGACGCCGTTCGTGCAGACGAACGTGATGGGCACGTTCTCGCTGTTGCAGGCCGTCCGCGCACACGACGTCCGGTATCACCACATCTCCACCGACGAGGTGTACGGCGACCTCGAACTGGACGACCCCGAGCGTTTCACCGAGTCGACCCCGTACAACCCGTCGAGCCCGTACTCGGCCACCAAGGCATCCAGCGATCTGCTGGTGCGGGCCTGGGCGCGGTCGTTCGGGGTGCGGGCCACCCTGTCGAACTGTTCCAACAACTACGGCCCGTACCAGCACGTCGAGAAATTCATTCCGCGCCAGATCACCAACCTGATCGACGGGGTGCGCCCCCGCCTGTACGGCAGCGGGAAGAACGTGCGCGACTGGATCCACGTCGACGACCACAACGCGGCCGTCTGGACGATCCTGGAGAAGGGGAGTCTCGGTCAGACGTATCTGATCGGCGCGGACGGCGAGGTCGACAACCGGACCGTCGTCGGAACGCTGCTCGAACTGTTCGGCCGCGACGCCGACGACCTCGACTTCGTCACCGACCGCCCGGGCCACGACCTGCGCTACGCGATCGATTCGACGCGGCTGCGCACCGAACTGGGCTGGACGCCGCAATACAAGGATTTCCGCACCGGGCTCGAGGCCACCGTGCGGTGGTACCGCGACAACGAGTCGTGGTGGCGGACGCAGAAGGAATCCGCGGAGAAGGCGTACGCGGCCACGGAATCCGTCATCGGCTGACGGTTCCGCGGAACGCCCACGCTCTCGCGGTCAGTGCGATGCGGCCTGCGTCGTCGCGCCTCGAGCGGGCATCGAGCAGGTCGCGAAGGGCGTCTCGGCGCCCGGCGGTCAGGGACGCGCAGTACCCGGGCGCCGGTCCCTGCCCGCCCAGAAACGGGAGCCAGAAATCGTCGAAGTCGGCGAACACGGTCGGAACGTCGAGCGGGTGCACCTCCACCCCGGCCAGCCCCGCGGCGGACAGCGCATCGCGGAGCGGCTGCGGCCGGCAGAGCGGGAAACGGACGCCCTCGTCGAGGTTCGCCGCCGCCTCGTCGAGTTCGCGCGCGGCGTCCCAGAACGCGCGAATCATCTGCATCCCCTCGGCGTAGTCCCACACGTACCCGGCGACCGTCCCGCCGGTTCGCGTGACTCGGCGCATCTCGGCGAGCCCGTCGATCGGGTGGGGAACGAAATTGAGGACCAGCCCGGACACCACGCGGTCGAACTCGCCGTCGTCGGCGGGGATGGATTCGGCGGTGCCCGACCGGACGTCGAACCGGGGATCGTCCGTGCCGGCCCGAGCCGCCGCCGCGAAGGGCCGCGACGGTTCGACGCCGACCACCCGGGCCGGTTCCGCCGTGCGGAGAACGGTGTGGGCGAGGGCGCCCGTTCCGCAACCCACGTCGCACCACATCTCGTCCGGGCCCGCGGCCAGCCACCGCAGGAACTGCGTTGCGACCGGCCGGCTCCAGCGGCCGATGTAGCGCTCGTACGCGGGATCGATCTCCCAGGCGTCCGTCATCGCGATCTCCTCAGGACGGCTGCGGTACCCGGGAATCCTCGTGGACGAGGGCGTTGCGCAGCGAACGGGAACCGGCGATCGCGGCGACGAACCCGGCGAGCACCTCGCACAGCGTGAACACCAGGCGTGATGCGAGGGCCAGCCCGAGCGCGACCCCGCTGTCCATGAACGGGGACAGCGCCGCGACGACGACGGCCTCGCGGACCCCGATGCCGGACGGCGCGACCACCACCAGCACGCCGGCGCACATGCCGAGGGCGATCGCGCCGATGCACTGGACCAGGGTGCCCGCCGCGAATCCCACCGAACTCGACGCGAGGAACCAGAGGTGCACGCCGTAGAGGACCCAGCTGACGGCGCACCAGCCGAGGGCCCGCGCGATCTTGTGCATCGTCAGCTGCCGCTGCAGCGGGGCGCGCCGCAGGATCCGCAGGGCGAGGTTCACCAGCCGGGTGAGCACCGGTGGATAGCAGCAGACGAGGGCGATCGGGACGAGAACGATCACCGCGACCGCCGCGACGGTGCTGATATGGAACAGGGCGGGCAGCGCCAGCAGCCCGACGACCAGCGCCGACGTGATGCTCAGCCCGACGGTGACGAGGACGGCGACGAATCCGTTGGCCCGCGACACCCCGGCCCGGCGCACGAGCTCGGTCTGGAGCACGAACGCCCACACGCTGCCCGGCAGATACTTGCCGAGCTGACCGACCAGGTAGCAGCGGGCGGCGTCGAAGGCGGGGATCGGGTGTTCGAGGGCGCCGAGCGCGTGCTGCCACGCGCGCACCGCCGCGCCCATGCCGAGGAAGACGAACACCGCGGAGACGGCGAGCGCCCACCAGTCCAGCTGGGTGATCGTGTCCCTGACCTCGGCCCACTGCGATTTCACGGCGAACGCGACGGCGACGACGATCGCGAGGGTGACGAGGATCCGCAGCGCGTTCATCAGGACGGCGCGACCGCCGCGGTCCGGGACGATCTCGGGATCGGCGTCCACGAGGACCACCCCCTCACCGGCAGTGCGCTGCGACGGTGCAGCGTTCGTTTCCGACGATAGCAATCGGCGGGCGCCGGATCAGGAAACGAGCGGTTTCACCGCCAGCTCCCGCCACCAGGCGAACGCGCCGGCGAGCGACTGGGGGAGTTCCGCGTCGGCGTCGAGCCGCCCCGAGGCGTACAGCGCCGCCACGGCCGCGATGTCCCGGTCGGCGATCCCGGCGCGGCTCATGCCCACCCGGTTGGTGCCGCGCAGGGCGGCCGGATTGCCGAACACCGTGGCGAACGGCGGAATGTCCTTGGCGACGACCGATCCCATTCCCACCATCGCGCGCGCACCGATCACCCGCCGCTGATGCACCACCGCGCTCATGCCGAGATTGACGCCGTCGCCGAGGGTCACGTGACCGCCGAGGGTGCTGGACGGCGAGAGGACGCAGTCTTCGCCGATCCGGACGTCGTGCTCGACGGACGTGTGGTTCATGACGAATCCGCCGCGCCCGATGGTCGTCGGCCGCTCGGCGCCCTGCTGGACGGCGCTCATCTCCCGGATCACGGTGCCCGCGCCGATCACGACCCCCTGGTGCGGGCTGACCTCCGTCCACGTGCGGGGATGCGTCTTCCCGATCCACTCCGGCGGCGCCCCGAGCGTCGCGTGGGCGCCGATCCAGCAGTCGTCGCCGATGTCGAGAGGGCCGGTGAGGACGGCATACGGTCCGATGCTCACGCGGTCCCCGATCGTGACGCCGTCGCCCATCACGACGGTCGGGTGGATCTCGCAGTTTTCACCGATGGTCATGAAAGTTGGCGATTCCTTCCAGGAGCCGTGCAGACCGTGGGAACCTTCAAGAGGGTGCAATCTGTGAAGACGGTGTGAACGCACGTCAATCTATCGGAGGAACCGTGATCGCGATCTCGAGTATCTCTTTCGGAGAGGACGTCGAGCGCGAGGTTCTCGACACCCTGCGATCCGGGATGGTCGCGCAGGGACCGAAGGTCGCGAGGTTCGAGGAGGGGTTCGCCGAACTCGTCGGCACCCGGCACGCCGTGGCCGTCAACAGCGGCACCACCGCGCTGATCGCGGCACTGCGGGTGCTGGATCTCCAACCGGGCGACGAGGTGCTCACCACCCCGTTCACGTTCGTGGCCACGCTCAACGCGATTCTCGATTCCGGCGCGACGGCCCGGTTCGCCGACATCGGGGAGGCCGATTTCGCGCTCGACCCCGACGTCGCGGCGCAGTGCGTGAACGAGCGCACCCGGGTGCTGATGCCGGTGCATCTCTACGGGCAGACCGCGGACATGGGTGCGCTGATGCCGCTGGCCGAGACCGAGGGGCTCGCCGTCGTCGAGGACGCCGCGCAGGCGCACGGTGCCACGTTCGACGGCAAGGGCGCGGGCAGTTTCGGGCTCGGCTGCTTCTCGTTCTACGCCACCAAGAATCTCACCACCGCCGAGGGCGGCATGGTCACGACGGACGACGACGCGGTGGCCGACCGGTTGCGGGTGCTGCGGAATCAGGGCATGCGCCGGCGCTACGAATACGAGATGGCGGGCCAGAACTTCCGGATGACGGATCTGCAGGCCAGTCTCGGGTTGCCGCAGCTGGGTTCCTATCTGCGACAGGTGGAGTCGCGCCGCCGCAACGCCGAAGCGCTGCGGACCGGTCTGAAGGACGTCGAAGGTCTCGTTCTGCCTTCGGAACTCGCGGGCCGCGGGCACGTGTGGCACCAGTTCACCGTGATCCTCGCACCCGATGCGCCGATCGACCGCGACACCCTCGCGCAGCGCCTGAGCGATCGGGACGTCGGCAGCGGCGTCTATTACCCGAAAACCGTCTACGACTACGACTGCTACCGCGAGCATCCCCGGGTGATCGCCTCACCGACGCCGGTCGCGACGTCCGTGGCCCGCCGGTGCCTCAGCATCCCCGTTCACGCCGCACTTTCCACCGACGACGTCGACCGGATCGTCGCCGCGGTGCGCGAGGCGATGGAGGCGTGATGACGTCCACGCGACCGCGGATCGCGCTCGTCGGATCCGGCAAGATGGGTTCGCTGCACGCCCGCGTTCTCGCGCAGTCCCCGCTGTGTGACCTCGCCCTGCTCGTGGAACCGCGGGAGGAACACGGGCGGGAGGTCGCCGCACGGTTCGACACCACGTGGGCCGCGGATTTCGACGAACTGGACGGGATCGATGCCGCCGTCGTCGCGGCGGCGACACCCGCCCACTACGAGTTGGCGGGCCGCGTCCTCGACCTCGGCAAGCCGGTGCTCGTCGAAAAGCCGCTCGCCGCAACGTACGAGGAGAGCACGGATCTGGTGAAGCGCGCGGCCGCGACCGGTGTCCCGCTGATGTGCGGCCTGCTCGAGCGATACAACCCGGCGGTCCGGACGGCCCGCGAATTCGCCGGTGACGTGTGGCAGGTCAACGGAATCCGGCACTCGCCGTTCGTCTCCCGCATCCCCACCGGCGTCGCGACCGACCTGCTGATCCACGACGTCGACCTCGCGATCGGTTTCGTCGGGTCACCGCCCGTCGGCGTGAAGGCCGAGTTCGGGTACTTCCACGACAGTTCGCGGCGCAACGAGGCCGAGGACTGCGCGGAGGCGGTGCTGCGTTTCGAATCCGGTGCGGTGGCCACCATCTCGGCCAGCCGGGTGAGTCAGCGGAAGGTCCGGCAGTTGTCGCTGTTGGAGCCGGACCGCCTGATCGAGATCGACCTTCTGCGCCGCGACATCACCATCTACCGGCACATCGACGACGACCTGCCCGCCGACCGCGACGGCTACAAGCAGCAGACGGTGATCGAGATCCCGACCCTCCGCTACAGCGACGAACCCCTCGCCGCCCAGCTCGCGCATTACGTCGGTCTGATCGGCGGCGAGGGGGACGCCGACGCGGAGCGCGACTCGATCCTGCCCGCGCATCGCGTGGTCCACGAGGCGACGGTGTCGGCTACCGGCTGAGCGCTCCGGCGACCGCCAGGCGGGTGTCTTCCGCGATCAGGTCGGCGTTGAGTGCAGCCGCGGCACTCAGGCCGGCTCCGGCGGCGACGATCACCTGCGCCTTCGGGTCTGCGACGTTGCCGGCCACCCACACCCCCGGAACCTCGGTGGCGCCGGTCGCGTCGGCGGCGACGGCGGTGCCGATCACGTGTCCGGCCATCTCCATCTCGGTCGTGTCCAGGCCCAGGCTGGTGAGGAAGTCGGCGCGGGCCCGGAACAGGGGTGCGACCACCACGGCGGTCACGGGGAAGACCTGACCCGTGCGCAGCCGGACCCCGGTCAGCCCGTCGTCCTGCACGTCGAGCCCGGCCACACCGCCGTCGATCACGGCGATACCGCGTGCGGCGAGTTGCTCGTACTCCTCGCCGGTGGGTTCGTTCGCGTCGTTCAGGAACAGCGTCACGTTCTCTGTCCACTGCCGCCACATCAGCGCCTGGTGCACCGCCAGCGGACTGCCGGCCAGGACGCCGACCGGCTGGTCCCGGACCTCCCAGCCGTGGCAGTACGGGCAGTGCAGGACATCGCGTCCCCAGCGCTCGGCCACCCCGGGGACGTCGGGGAGCACGTCGACGAGGCCGGTGGTCACGAGCAGTCTGCGCGCCCGCACGGTCGCGCCGTCGGCGAGCGTCACCCGGAACTGGCCGTCCCCGACCTTGTCGGCGGACGTGACGGTGCCGGTCACGATCTCGCCGCCGTACCCGGCGACCTCCTCGCGTCCGATGGCCAGTAGTTCGCCGGGCGGTGTGCCCTCTCGGCCGAGGTAGTTGTGAATGTGCCCGGCCGGTGCGTTGCGGGGGGCGCCGGCGTCGATCACGAGCACCGAGCGGCGTGCCCGCGACAGGGTCAGTGCCCCGCCGAGTCCGGCCGCTCCGCCACCGACGACCACTACGTCGTAACTATCTTCCATCGCGTTCTCCTTCGTTCGTCGACCTCGTGACGTCCACTGTCCGGGGAGCCAGCGAAACTGGCAAGCAAGTTTGCCGCTGTGGCAACATGGTGGGTGTGAACGACGACGTACCCGATCTGGACGGCGTCCTCGACGCCGTGGGACCGCGGCTGAAAGCCCTCCGCCAGCAGCGCGGCGCGACCCTCGCCCAGCTGTCCGAATCCACCGGGATCTCGGTGAGCACCCTGTCGCGGCTCGAGTCCGGCCAGCGGAAACCCGCTCTCGAGCTGATGCTCCTGCTGGCCCGCGCCCATCAGCTGCCCCTGGACGAACTCGTCGACGCACCCGCCACCGGCGACCCCCGCGTTCATCTGCGGCCCCTGGAGCGGAACGGCTCGACGATCATCCCGCTGACCCGCAGGCCCGGCGGGATCCAGGCGTTCAAGCACGTGATCCCGCCGGGTGACCCGAACGGCGTCCCGAACCTGCAGGTCCACGAGGGCTACGAATGGCTGTACGTCCTGTCCGGCCGGCTGCGACTGCTGCTCGGCGAACACGACGTGATCCTGACGCCGGGGGAGGTCGCGGAGTTCGACACCCACGTCCCGCACTGGTTCGGCAACCCCGGGCCGCAACCGGCGGAGATCCTCAGCCTGTTCGGTCCCCAGGGCGAGCGGGCGCACGTCCGCACGGTCCCGCGGGGAACGGCAGCCGAGCGCGACCGTCGGTAGAATTCGTCCGGACCGGTGACGAGCGCTCCCTCCGAGGCGCAGGACGTGATGGGGAGGCCCCGTGCGACGCTGGATTCTCGGTGTTCCCGTAGCGGTCCTGATTCCGTTCCTCGCCGGCTGTTCCACGACTGTGGCACCGCCCGTGGCGCAGCCGCAGCCACAATCGCCGCCCGCAGGTGCGACCCTCGTGGGCCTGGGGGATTCCATCCCGGCCGGTGACGGATGCCCCGGCTGCACGCCGTTCGTGGAACTGTTCGGCGATCAGCTGTCCGGCGACGACGCGCTGCCGGTGCAGGTCGCCAACCTGGGCGTCGGGGGCTGGACGAGCACCGACCTGCTCGACTCCCTCGAACCCGGCGAATACGACGCCGACGCCGTCCGTGACGCCGACCTCGTCACCGTCACGATCGGCGCCAACGACTTCTACGCCGAACTCGACGACTACCTGGACGGCGACTGCGGTGGCGATGACGGTCTCGGCTGCTTCGAACCCGTTCTCCCGCAGCTGCAGACCACGCTGACGTCCGTGCTCGACCGCATCGCCGAACTGCGGGCCGGGCAGCCGACCGCGGTGCTTGTCACCGGGTACTGGGACGTCTTCCCCGACGGCGACGTGGCCCGCGAGTTGTACGGCCCGCAGTTCCTCCGGGACAGCGCCGTGCTGACGTTGCGCGCCAACGACGTCATCTCGGAGGTCGCGGGTGCCGAGGGCGCCACCTACGTCGACCTGTTCAGCACGTTCAAGGGGACGTGGGGCGACGGCGACCCCACCGGACTGCTCGCCGACGACGGCGACCACCCGAACCAGATCGGACACCAGCTGATCGCCGACGCGTTGTCGTCCGCGGCGGTCGCGGGATCCGGTTCCACCGAGGCGTCGGCGTTCACGTCGTCCGAGTGGTCTCCGCGCTGAGCCTGCGCCTGCGCACCACCGCATCGACGACGGACAGGATCAGCACCACGACCGTCGCGGCGCCGAACGCCGCCACGGACAGGTTCTGCCGCGGCGGCCGGAACGTGACGACCAGTTCGTGGTCACCCGGCGGAACCGGCACCTCGAGCAGACCGTGCCACCCCGCGGTCGCGTCCACCGGTTCGCCGTCGACGGTGGCCGAGTAGCCGGGCCACGCGAGGCGCGCGAACCAGACGGTGCCGCCGCTGCCTGCCACCCGCACGGTCTCCGTCGCCGCGCTCGTGTCGGACGAGAGCACCCGGACGCCGTCGGACGCGAACGCCACGCGTCCGGGCAGGGGCAGCGGCCGGTCACGCTGCAACACCGTCCGGGAGTCGCTGCGTTCGGTGACGTGCCAGCCGGGTGGGGGCGGTGCCGTCGTGACCTCGGGCACGAGCCCGTGCTCCACGACGAGCGTCGACACCCTCAGATAGTCGATCAGCGGGATCGGGATGTCCGCGTTCACCGGCTGCCACAGCGCCGCGTACACCCCGGGGCAGACGGCGCCGCGGTAGTCCATGCACAGGGCTTCCTGGAACTCGGTGAACCCGATGCCGGTGTAGGCGTTGATGCTGCCCTCGACGGACGAGGCCATGATCTCGTTGCCGAACAGGATCCGGCCGGCGGTGACGTCCTCGTGGGACGTGTCGTCCAGGTCGGCGAGTTGCAGCACGGTGCCCTGGTAGCGGTCCGTCTGCTCGGACAGCACCGACGTGCTCGCCGGGTCGACGCGGCTGCCGCGCTCGACGTCGTGGGTGAGGGACCAGACCTGCGCGGCGGCCACCACCACGGTGCCCAGGACCAGGGCGGCGACGAGAGCATTCGGGCCCCGCGTGCGCCAGCCGGTGTACGCGAGCACGCACAGCGCCGCGACGAGCAGCGCGAACAGGGTGTGCCGCAGCGTCAGGGCGGGTGAGGACGAGAACGCCAGGTAGAAGCCCAGCGCGATCAGCACCGCCGACGCCGTCGCCCGGTGACGCACCCAGTCGCGAACGATGCCCAGCGACAGCGCGAGCGCCAGGCCGATCACCACGCACAGGTACAGGTATTCGACGAGCCGGATCGGCCACCGGAACATCCCGACGTTCGACGGTCCGAACGTGAAGAGGAAGTAGACGACCGCGATCACGAGCAGGCTGATCAGTGGTCGCCCGTGCGCGCGACGGAACTCCGCGGACGCGAACAGCGCGCGGATCCGGCCCCACGGCAGCCACGGCAGCAGCGGCAGCACGAACCACGCGAGGTACAGCGACGGGATCACCTCGACCGGCCCGCCGAACGTCATGATGACGGGGAGATACGACGGGCTGCTCAGTCCCGCGAGGCCACCGATCTGCGGCTGCAGGAACGTGTCGTTGAAGATGCCTGTGCTGCCTGCGCGGGTGGTGACGTCGACGCTGAGGAACAGCGGCAGGTACGTCACCAGCGCGGCGGTGCCCGCGCACGCGCCGGTGATCACCAGCACGAGCAACCGGAAGAACTGCCGCTGCGCGAGGAGGCCGATCCCGATGCCGAGGAGAACGACGACGGCGCCCAGCGCGGCGTACGGGTTGCCCATGCTCACCGTCAGTGCGCCGATCACGAAGGTGACCAGCGGGTTCGTGCGACCGTGGGAGAGGCGGAGCGCCGACCACCAGAACAGCGTCACCCACGCGACGGCCATCATCCCGGACGGCCAGCCCGCCGCCTCGTAGAACAGGGTGAAACCGCTGAACGGAATGGTCAGTCCGGCGAGGATCGCGGGACCGCGGCGGGCGCCGTATTCGCGGCACAGCAGATACGTCGAGAGGGCGAACAGCGCGAGGAACTCGGCCATGATCACGAACGCCGCGACGGACAGGTTCTCGAATTTCGCGGCCAGGATGTAGTTGGCCAGGTTGACCGGGTTGTAGAGGCCGTACGCGGCCTCGCCCGCGTAATTTCCGCCGATCCAGGCGTCGGGATTGACGGTGAGCCACCGCCCGGCGAGGAGTTCCGTGCCGATCCGGTGCCACGACGGCACGAACGATTCCAGCATGTCGCCGCCGTAGTAGAAGCGGTCGTACACGATCCGGGGAATCGTTGCGATTGCCGCGGCAGCCACCGCGACCGCCAGTGCCACCATCCACTCGGGCATGCGGTGTATCGATCGGGTGAACGTCGAGGACACGAATGCGGAGGGTGCCACGGACTCCGAGCCTACGAGTTAGGCTGCGCCCGTGCGCCTTTTCGGTTGTTCCCACGACCAGAAAGGCGCACGTGCGCCGAAGGCGCTGTCGGTCGTCGTCCCCGCCTACAATTCCGCCGCCGTCATCGAGCAGACCGTCCACCGGCTGGCCGAACGACTGGCCGGTCACGACGTCGAGATCATCGTGGTGGAGAACGGCTCCACCGACGACACCGTGGACATCTGCGGCCGCCTGACCGCCGACTGGGCACCCGGACCCGTGTCGCTGACCGTCCTGCGGAGCGAGAAGGGCATGGGCAACGCGTTGCGGACGGGAGCGGAGGCGAGTCGCGGCGCGCACGTGCTGCTGACCGCCGACGACCTGCCGTTCGGGTTCGACGACCTCGACGGCGCCGAGACGCTCGCCGCCGGCCACGACGGCCGGCTGCCCGAAGTCGTGATCGGTTCCAAGGCCCACCCCGACTCGCAGGTGCGACGCGGCGCGCTCCGGGGAACCCTGACGTGGGGTTTCGCGGCGCTGCGCCGCGTGGTTCTCGGGATGCGCACGGGCGACCCCCAGGGCACCGTCCTGATGGACGGCGACCTCATGCGCAGACTGGTTCCCGACCTCGTCGAGCCCGGGTTCCTGTTCACCACCGAACTCGTCTACCTCGCGGAGCGGGCGGGCATCGTGCCGGTCGAGGTCCCGGTGCGTCTGAGCGCCGATCACGACAGCCACGAAACCCGCATATCCAGGGCCGATGTGCTCGCGATGGGGGTGGGGCTGTTCCGGCTGCGGGCCCGTCACCGGGACGGAGGGCGCCTCGCATGGTCGGGGAGCGCGTCGCGGGGTTGATACCCTGCGAACCGAGAAGAGGATCGTGCCGTCGCCGTGGCGCGGTCCAGCCCACCTCTCGCGGGGAACAGTAGGAGCACTATGAACGAGTCTGCGTCGGTAGCACCTGTGGACGGGAGCACGGCCGCGGTACGGAGTGCTCTCACCGAGCATCGCGCACCCGACCGCCTCGTGGTGGCGCGAGGTCTCTTCACGGGACCGACCACCCGGGTCAAGGACGACCTGTACGCCAGGATCGTCAAGGGCCGCGCCCACCGCGAGCGCCACGTCGTGAACCTCGAGAAGGGTGCGACGGTCGACACCGACACCTACTTCGGCCGGTTCGCGGCCAGCTACTACCAGCGCTGGACCACGGTCACCGACGTGACCGTCGGGTTCCACCACGAGGCCGACGGACGCGCCGTGGTGGCGCTGCGCGGCTCCGATTCGGGCGGAAACTCGCGCATCCTCGCGACGACGCAGATCGACGGCTCGGGCACGGCGACGCTGTCGGCGAAGCTGGACGCGTACCTCGACGGCGGCTCCCTGTGGGTGGAGTTCACCGCCGTCGACGGCCCCCTCGCGGTGAGCGAACTGGAGTGGACCGTCGCCGCGCCGTCGGTGATCCGGCCCGCCGCGATCGCGATCTGCACGTTCAACCGCGCCGACGACTGCGCCGAGACCGTCGCCGCCATCGCGAACGACTCGACGATGGCGTCCGGCATCGACGCCGTGTACGTGGTCGACCAGGGCAGCGACCACGTCTCGGACCGGGAGAAGTTCACCGAGGTCGCCGAGATCCTGGGCGACAAGCTCGTCTACCTGCGGCAGCCGAATCTCGGCGGGGCCGGCGGATTCACCCGCGGCATGTACGAGGTGTCGGGCATCAACGAGCACGCCAACCTGATCCTGATGGACGACGACATCCTGTGCGAGCCGGAGTCGATCCTGCGGATGAACGCATTCGCCAACGTCACCACGGAGCCGACGCTCGTCGGCGCGCAGATGCTGTACCTGATGAACCCGGAGCACCTGCACGTCAGCGCCGAGGAAGCGGACCTGTCGAAGCTGAAGGCGGGCCGCTGGGCGGCCGGGTCGCGGCACGACATCAACCTGATCAAGAAGAAGCAGCACAAGCGCGTCGACGCCGGCTACAACGCGTGGTGGTCGTGTCTGATCCCCGCCGAGGTGGTCGCGCAGGTCGGGCTCCCGCTGCCGATGTTCTTCCAGTGGGACGACATCGAGTACGGCATCCGCGCCCGCGCCGCCGGATTCGTCACGGTCACCCTGCCCAACGCCGGTGTGTGGCACGCGGACTTCCACTGGAAGGACCGCGATGACTGGGCCAAGTACTTCAGCATCCGCAACTCGCTGATCGCGGCCGCGCTGCACAGTGACTTCGACGCCAAGTCGCTGAGCAAGAGGATGACGCGGGAGATCACCCAGTACCTCGTGTCGATGCAGTATGGGTTGGCGTACACCATGATTCGCGGTATCGAGGACTTCCTCGAGGGCCCGAAGGTGCTCGAGGACGGCGGTCAGGCCGTGCTGGCGTCGATCCGTGAGGAGCGCAAGCGGTTCCCCGAAACCGTCAAGCACCCCGCGTCGAACATTCCCGGTGTCCGCAACTCCGACCTCGTCACCCGGTACGCCGGTTTCGAGCCGGACAAGAGCAAGATCGACCTCGTCCTCGCCAAGCGGGCCGCGTACCAGTGGCTCGGCCGCACCCAGCACGGTGTCGCGAGTATCCCTGTGGCCGAGGCACACTGGTGGCACGTGTCGTTGTTCGACACCGCGGTCATCACCGACGCCTCCCAGTCCGGGGTGCGGGTGCGCCGCCGCGACAAGGAGACGGCCCGGGAGCTCACGGCCCGGACGGCGAAGCTGATGAAGCGGTTCCGCGAGGATGCGGCGTCGACGCAGCGCCAGTACCGGGATGCGTTGCCGCAGCTCACCAGCCGGGAGAACTGGGCTCGCCTCTACGGTCAGTGACGTCGGCCGGACCGTTGCAGGCCCGCGATGTGCGGGGGCTGCTCCGGGATTCGTTCCTCGTCTTCGCTGTCGGTGTGGTGCTCGGCGCGGCGTGGAGTTGGCGTCCGTCGTTCTGGTACGACGAGGTCGCGACGCTGTACTCGAGTCAGCGGTCCCGCCCCGACCTGTCGAATCTGCTCGGCCACATCGATGCCGTGCACGGGCTGTACTACGTCGGGATGCGCTACTGGTTCGCGACGTTCGGTGCCTCCGAGTTCTCGGCCCGGTTCCCGAGCGCCCTGGCCGCGGGCGCGGCGGGCGCAGGGGTGGTGGTGCTCGGTGCGCTGATCTCGACCAGGCGGGTGGCGGTGCCGTCCGGGATCCTGTTCGTGATCCTGCCCAGCGTCACGTGGGCGGCCGCGGAGGCTCGCGGCTACGCGGCCACGGCGGCGGCCGCGGTCTGGCTGACCGTGATTCTCCTTGCGGCACTGAGGCTCCGGCGGTGGTGGCTGTGGGCGCTGTACGCCGCCGGCCTGGCGGTGTCGATCGTGTTGTTCGTCTACCTGATCACCCTCGTTCCCGCGCACCTGCTGACGATCCTGCTGCTGCGCGAGGCCCGGCGGTCCTGGCTCGGATGGACGTCCGCCACGGCAGCGGGGGCGCTGGTCGCGGCGCCGTTCGTGGTGCTGGTGCGCCGCGAATCCGTCCAGGTGGCGTGGATCCCGCCGCTCGACGGGCACCTGCCGCGGGCCGTCGCCGA
This sequence comes from Rhodococcus sp. P3_B8, assembly GCF_056402775.1. Lineage (NCBI taxonomy): Bacteria > Bacillati > Actinomycetota > Actinomycetes > Mycobacteriales > Nocardiaceae > Rhodococcus > Rhodococcus sp. P3_B8. Next base: position 97,868 of record NZ_JBFUGT010000002.1, on the reverse strand, counting down.
GTACCAGTGGTTCGTTGGCGCACCGTGGTTCGCGGTGCTGTTCGCCGTCCTGGTGGTGGCCGGGTCGGTGGCGCTGGTGCGCGGTCGCCGTCTGCCCCCGGTGCTGTCCGTCGCGCTGCCGTGGATCGCGGTGCCGATGGCGACGCTGCTCGCGTATTCGCTTCTGCGCAGCCCGGTGTATCTCCCGCGGTACTTCACATTCACGACGCCCGCGGTGGCCCTTGTCGGCGGACTCTGCCTGGCCGCCCTGACCCGGAAGTGGTGGCAGTCCGCCGCGGTGATCGCGGTGTTCGCGGTGGCCGCATCGCCGAGTTACCTCGACCAGCGCGAGCAGTGGGCGAAACCCAGCGGCATGGACTTCAGCACCGTCAACGGTTTCGCCGGGGAACACCTCCGCCCCGGCGACTGCGTGCTGTTCGACAAGCCGGCCTGGAATCCCACGTCGCTGCGGCTCGTGAAGAACGTGCGGCCGGAGGCATTCGACGGCACCCGCGACATCGGGCTCGGGACCACGGCCGCGAGCCGGGGGTCGCTGTGGGACGACGAACTCGCCGTCCCGGACCTCGCGGGCCCGATCGACTCCTGCTCCGTGGTCTGGTTCTTCACCGACTACGACCGCGACACCGAGCGCGTCATCCGGCACACGTCCAACGAGGTGTGGACGCTGCCGCCGTACCACTTCGAGGAGACCGAGGCGTTCGCCGTGCTCGCGCGGTCCGGGCTGCGGATCGACGAACGCGCGACGTTCAACGTCACGCAGGCGGTGAAGCTGGTGCGGTGATCCGCACGACCACCTGCTCGTGGTTCGCGGTGTAACTCAGGTACTCGAAGCGGACGCCGGTGCGGTCGACGAACTCCGTCCACGCCCGGTACTCGTGCTCCTGCCAGCCCGGGAAGTTGAAGAACTCGTCGAACACGATCACCGTGCCCGCGACCAGCCGCCGTTCGAGCCGGTCGAGCACCGACTTCGTGGACGAGTACAGGTCGGCGTCGAGATGCACGAACGACACCGGTCCAGGGTGCTTCTCGAGGAAGCCCGCCAGCGTGTCCTCGAACAGTCCGGGCACCAGCTGCGCGCCCCGCACGTGCGGCAGTTTCTGCTGCGCGAACTCCCCGGCGGGAAATCCGGTGCGCCAGGTCTGCGGCAGACCGGAGAACACGTCGAACCCGAACACCTCGTGCTCGGCGTCCTTCAACTGTTCGACGATGATCCGGAGCGTGGTGCCCGACGCCACCCCGAACTCGAGGGCCAGTCCCTCGACCTCCACCTGCGACAGTCCGTAGCGCAGGGTGTCCTGCGGATTCCAGAACACGGGCGCCTTCGGCATGTGCTCGAGCACGAACGCCGCGGCCTCGTTCGTGGCCCGCACGTCCAGCGCCTGCGTGATGTCGCGGCGGGCCTGCTGCTCGAGTTCGCCGAGCCGCTGCTGGACGTCGGAGATCTCCATGCGGGCATCGGACAGCTCGGACAGCACCCGCGCGAGTTCCTGGTTGGTCGCGCTCAGCTCGGCCAGGGTCTGGTCGTGCTGGTTCTCGGTGAGCTCGCGGGACCGCCGATCCGATTCGGCCACCACCTCGGACATGGCACGTTGAAGCTTGAGACGGGCCTTTCTCCGAAGATCGAACATATACCCATGTTGCCAGTCCGCATCCCGGCTCACCGCTCGAACCGGGATGCGGGTCGGCGCCCGTGTCAGTGACCGCGACTGCGGTACATCTGGCGCTGCCTGCGGGCGATGCTCTTCCACTCGCGTTCACGCTCGGCTCGGAGCCTCGCGTCGGTGCGTGACGCGATCCACCCGTTCTCCCGAATCAGCTTGCGGTAGCTGGCAAGCCTGCGCTCGGGCAGTGCGCCGCGCTCCAATGCGTCGAGCACCGCGCAGCCGGGTTCGGCCGTGTGGGAGCAGTCCGCGAACCGGCACTGCGCCGCGAACTCCTCGATCTCGGGAAACGTCTTGTCGATGCCGTCGGCGGTGTCCCACATGCCGACACCCCGCAGTCCCGGCGTGTCGATCAGGGCACCCCCGGAGGKCAGCGGCAGGAGTTCGCGGTGCGCCGTCGTGTGACGTCCCTTGTGGTCGCCCTCGCGGACACGACCGGTGGCGAGCACGTCCTCGCCGAGCAACGCGTTCGCGAGCGTCGACTTGCCCGCGCCGGACGGTCCGATGAGCGCGACCGTTCCGTCGATGACGGCGGTGAGGACGTCGATGCCGTCGCCGGTGTCGGCGCTCACCGCGAGCACCGTCGCACCCGGTGCCACTGCCGCCACCTCCGCGGTCGCGAGGGAAACATCCTGCACGGTATCGGATTTGGTGAGCGCGACCACCGGTTGGGCGCCGCTCTCCCACGCCAGGGCGAGCAGGCGTTCGATGCGTCCGAGATCGAGGGCGGTGTCGAGTGCGGCGGCGATCACCACCGTGTCGACGTTGGCCGCGAGGAGCTGGCCCTCCGACCGGCCGGACGCGGACGACCGGACGATCGCGCTGCGCCGGGGGAGCAGGTCGGCGACGGCAATCTCGTCACCGTGAGGGTGGAGCGTCACCCAGTCGCCGGTGCAGAGCGGGTGCTCGCCCGCGAGCGCGCGGACGACGCCCGCGGGCGTCGCGACGTCGCAGCGACCGCGGTCCACGCGGATCACCCGACCGGGCTCGCGACCGTCGGCCGGGTAGTTGTCGAAGGTGTCGGAAAGTGTGTCGTTCCAGCCGTAGGGCAGGAGTTGTCCAGGGTCGAACATGGTGGGTGTGATCCTCGGGTCGATGAGCGCCGACCGGACCACTGCGCGGGTTCGGTCAGGCGAGGGGGAAGGGGGAGTGGACGCACACGGCGTCGACCGACGAGACAGTCATCGGACACTCACTCCTTCGCAACACATCGAGATTCTCAGACCGGAACCCCACGATGCTCCCACCCGGCGGAACCCGGGCGCAACCGAATTACGGGCGCTCGAACCGCTCCTGACGGCCCAGCTTCCGCAACCGCATCCACTCCCGCAGACCCTGCGGATCACGCCGCGTGACGAGGAAGTACCACCCGAACCGCACCCATTCCTGCGGCAGCAGCTTCCGCATGCCCGGCTGGGACAGCAGATAGCCGCGGTTGCGGTAGGTGAAGAACCGCTTCGTCTCGTTGTCCGGGTACTGCGTGTGCATCCGGCCGCCGAGGATCGGCTTGAACTCCTCCGCGCCGTTCGGGTGCACGTACGCCGTCTGCAGGCAGGTGCCGAACGGCAGCCCCGACCGCACCAGCCGGCGATGCACCTCCACCTCGTCGCCGCGGACGAACAGACGCAGGTCGGGAACGCCGACCGTGTCGATCGCCGACGCGCGGAACAGGGCGCCGTTGAACAGCGACGCGATGCCCGGCAGCAGGTCGGCGGAGTCGTCGCCGTCGGCGAACAGTTCGGAACGCAGCCGTCGCCACTCCACCCCGCGGCGCAGCGGGAACGCGAGACGGTCGGGGTCGTCGATGTCGCAGACCACGGGGGAGACCTCGGCCAGCCCGTGCCGTTGCGCGCAGTCGAGCAGCGTCTCCAGGACCTTCGGCCCCTCGGGCCGTCCGTCGTCGTCGGCGAGCCACACCCAGTCGGCGCCGAGCGAGAGGGCGTACAGGATGCCGAGCGCGAAGCCGCCCGCCCCGCCCAGGTTGTGCTGCGAACCGAGGTAGCTGACGGGGATCCCGGACGATTCGACGAGCTCACGCACGTCGTCCTCGGCGGCGTTGTCCACGACCACCAGATGGTCCAGCGGACGCGTCTGCGAGCCGAGGACCTTCAGCGACTCCGCCAGCAGTTCGCGGCGCTTGTGGGTGACGACGACACCGACGATCCGCTCGGCAGCAGCGCTCACGCGGACTCCGCCTCGGCTTCCGCGGCCGTACGAACGGGTCGCTCGTTCGATCTGTCGCTACGGGCGTCCCGTTCGGCCGAAGCGGTGAGCCCGGACTTCTCCCGGTCCATCTCGTAGATGACGTGGCGGACGTGGTCGGCGGCGTCGTCGCCCTCGTACGCGCGGACGACGTCCTCGATGCCGCCCTGCTGCCGGATCTGACCGTGGTCGATCCACATCGCCCTGTCGCAGAGCTGGGCGAGGAATTCGTTGGAGTGGCTGGCGAACACCAGGATGCCGGAGCGCTCCACCAGCGCCTGCAGACGCACGCGTGCCTTCTTCATGAACTCCGCGTCGACGGCGCCGATGCCCTCGTCGAGCAGCAGGATCTCCGGGTCGATGCTGGTGACCACACCCATCGCGACGCGCACGCGCATACCGGTGGAATACGTGCGCAGCGGCATCGACAGGTACTCGCCCAGCTCGGTGAACTCGGCGATCTCGTCCATCTTCGCGAGCATCTGCTTGCGGGTCTGCCCGAGGAACAGTCCGCGGATGATGATGTTCTCGTAGCCGGAGATCTCGGGGTCCATGCCCACACCGAGGTCGAAGACCGGGGCCACCCGGCCGCGGATGCTCGCGCTGCCGCGGGTGGGTTCGTAGATGCCGGACAGCAGCCTCAACAGCGTCGACTTGCCGGCGCCGTTGTGGCCGACCAGGCCGATCCGGTCGCCTTCCTTCAGCGACAGGTTGATGTCGCGCAGGGCCTCGACCACCACGACGTCCGAGTTGTTGCGCCCGATCGACCCGCCGGCCTTGCCGAGGAACGCCTTCTTCAGCGACCGGGACTTGGCGTCGAAGATCGGGAAGTCGACGCAGGCGTCCCGCGTCTCGATACTCACATGCTCTGTCATTGCTTCAGACCCCTAAACCCAGTAGGGCACACGGGCCCGGTACTTGCGAAGCGCGAGGATGGCGGCGGCCCACCCGACGACGGTGATGGCCAGCACGATGTACCAGTGGTACGCCTGCTGGTCCTGACCGATCATCGGCGCGCGCACGATGTCGAGGTAGTGGAACAGCGGGTTCAGCTCGGCGAGCTTGACGCGCTCGGCAGCCTGCCCGCCCTGGGCTTCGAGGCTCTGCGTCGTCCACATGATCGGTGTCAGCACGAACAGCAGCAGCGTCATGCTGCCGAGGATCGGCGCGATGTCCCGGTACCGGGTGGAGAAGATGCCGAACATGATCGACACCCACGCCGCGTTGACGACGATCAGCGCGATCGCCGGGATCGCGGCCAGCGACATCCAGGTCAGGTGCCGCCACACGCCGAACGCGAACAACATGACCACGTAGATCACCAGGTTGTGGGCGAACAGCAGCAGCTGCCGCCACACCAGCCGGTAGACGTGGACGCTCAGCGCCGACGGCAACTGTTTGATCAGCCCCTCGTTGGCGATGAACACCTCGGATCCTTCGAGGATGCTCGCGCTGATCAGGTTCCAGACGATCAGACCCACGGTGACGTACGGCAGGAACTCGTCCAGCGGGATGTCCAGCAGGGCGGAGTACAGGATGCCCATCGCCGCGGCCTGCACGCCGGTCGCGATCGTGATCCAGAACGGGCCGATCACCGACCGGCGGTAGCGCTGCTTGATGTCCTGCCAGCCGAGGCTCAGCCACAGCTCGCGCTGAGCGAAGCCGTCCCTGAGGTCCTTGAACGCGCGACGGAAGGTCTGCGAGTCGGACGCCGGGAGCGGGCCGCCTGCGGCCTCGGTTTCGATAGCGGATGCTGACACGGGCACCGAGCCTACCGGGAGTCGAGTTCCATGCTGTTTCGCCCGTTGCTACAGGTACTGGCCGGTACCGCTCGACTGCGACCCCGGATCGTGATTGTGCGCCCCGTGCGGGTTGCCCATGCTGATGCCCGGAGGCAGTGCTCCCTGACGCATCTGTTCGAGCTGGGAGCGGGCCGCCATCTGCTGGGCGAACAGGGCCGTCTGGATGCCGTGGAACAGTCCTTCGAGCCACCCCACCAGCTGCGCCTGCGCGATGCGGAGTTCGGCGTCGGTGGGGGTGGTGTCGTCGGTGAAGGGCAGGGTGAGACGTTCGAGCTCGTCGCGCAGCTCGGGGGCGAGGCCCTGCTCGAGCTCGTGGATCGACGACTTGTGGATCTCCTTCAACCGGTTGCGGCTGGCGTCGTCGAGCGGTGCGGCGCGCACTTCCTCGAGGAGCTGTTTGATCATCGTGCCGATGCGCATGACCTTGGCCGGCTGCTCCACCATGTCGGCCACCGACTCCGTGCCGTTGCCGTTCGCGTCCGCGGCGGATTCGGAGCCCTCGGGCTTGGTCGCGGCCTCGGCGACGGGGATGGCCATGGGCTGACCGTCGGGGCCGATCACGACGACGTGTTCATTCTCCGAGTTCGTCATGCCTCCATCTTGGCTGTTCCCGCTCGGCAGTGCGAAGGTGCGTCCGATTTGGGCCCATTCCACCTTTGTTGCACTCCACAACAATCGATGGCTGGCTTCGACCGTATTGACTTGGGGTCTTAGAGTGTCGGGCATGGCTTACGACGTTGCCCGCGTTCGGGGACTCATCCCCTCACTCGGCGACGGTTGGATCCATCTCGATCCGCAGGCCGGCATGCAGATTCCGGACGCGGTGTCGCGCACTGTCTCCACGGCCTTCCGGGCGTCTGCCTCTTCGTCGACCGGGCGACATGTGTCCAGTCGGCGCAGTGCGGCGGTACTCGACGCGGCCCGAGCAGCCGTCGCCGACCTGGTCGGAGGTGATCCCGCCGGGGTCGTACTCGGACCCGACCGATCCGTTCTTCTCGCCTGGCTGGCGGAGTCGCTGAGCACGCGACTCGGCCTCGGAACCGGGCTGGTGCTCTCCCGCCTCGACGAGGAAGCGAACGTCGCGCCCTGGCTCCGAGTCGCCAGCCGCTACGGCGCCCAGGTGCGGTGGGCGGAGGTCGAGATCGAGACGTGCGAACTCCCCAGTTGGCAGTTCCAGGACCTCATCACCACCACGACGCGTCTCGTCGCACTCACCGCCGCATCCCCGATCGTCGGATCGGCGCCCGACGTCCGCGTCGCCTCGGACCGCGTCCACGAAGTCGGGGGACTGATGGTCGTCGACGCGATCGGCGCCGCACCGTACGCGCACGTCGACATCAACGAACTCGGAGCGGACGTCGTCGCCGTCGGCGCCACCTCCTGGGGCGGGCCGCAGGTCGGGGCGCTCGTCTTCCGCGACCCCACCCTCCTCGACCGCATCCCCGCCGTGTCGCTCAACCCGTATGCGCGGGGTGTCGAACGTCTCGAGGTCGGGGTGCACCAGTTCGCGCTCCTCGCCGGCCTCACCACGTCGATCGACTTCCTCGCGAACCTCGACGAATCGGCCACCGGTTCCCGGCGTCAGAAACTCGAGACGTCCATCAGCTCGCTGCAGAATTACCAGGACACCCTGTTCGACCACCTCATGTCGTCGCTGAAGCGGCTGCCGCAGGTCATGGTCATCGGGCGCTCGCCCAGCCGGGTCCCGACGCTCAGCTTCACCGTCGCCGGAGTCTCGGCCGACAAGGTCGCGTCGCACCTCGCCGACAAGCGCATCGCCACCGTCAGCGGCGTCCACGGCGGCTCCCGGCTGCTCGACGCACTCGGCGTCAACGACGAGGGCGGCGCCGTCACCATCGGTCTCGCGCCGTACACCACCCGCTACGAGATCGACCAGCTCGTGAACGAGCTCGCCACCCTGGGCTGACCCCGCCGCCCGCTTTGCCCGCTGCCCGGTGCGCCCAATGTGACATTCGTTCCGGTCGAGTGGACGAATGTCACATCGGGCGACGGAAGCAGGCAGACCGTCAGTTCCGCGGGATCGTCAGGATCACCTTGCCGACGGTGTCCGCCGAGTCCAGCAGTTCATGCCCGCGCGGAGCCTCGGTGATGGGCAGTTCCGCCGAGACGATGGGCTGGACCGCGCCCTCTGCGATCAGCGGCCACAGCCGCTTGCGGACGTCGGCGACGATCTCGGCCTTGCCCTCGTGTCCCGACTCGGCCCGCCCCCGCAGTCCGGCCGCCGTCACGTGGCCGCGCTTGGACAGCAACTTGCCGAGGTCCAGTTCGCCCTTGCGGCCGCCCTGCATGCCGATGACGACCAGCCGGCCGTCGGCGGCAAGCACGTCGACGTTGCGGTCGAGGTACGAGCCACCCATGTTGTCGAGGATCACATCGGCGCCGTGACCGTCGGTCGCCTTGCGGACCTCGTCGACGAAATCGGCTTCGCGGTAGTTGACGAGGATGTCGGCGCCGAGTTCGCGGCAGCGCGCCAGCTTCTCCTCGGAGCCGGCGGTGACGGCCACGCGCGCCCCCAGTGCGACGCCCACCTGGATGGCGTGGGTGCCGATGCCGCCGCCACCGCCGTGTACCAGCAGCACGTCGCCGCGGGACAGTCCGGCGCCCATCACGACGTTCGACCACACCGTGCACGCGACCTCCGGCAGCGACGCGGCGACGAGCAGGTCCACCCCTTCGGGCAGCGGGAGCAGCTGCGACGCGGGGACGGCCACCTTCTCCGCGTATCCGCCGCCGGCCAGCAGCGCACACACCTGGTCGCCGACGGACCACCCCGACACTCCCTCGCCGAGTTCGGCGATCGTGCCGGAACATTCGAGCCCGAGGATGTCGCTGGCTCCGGGCGGCGGGGGATAGAACCCCTGACGCTGCAACAGGTCGGCGCGGTTGACGGCCGTCGCGGCCACGTCGAGGAGGACGTGGCCGGGTGGAAGTTCCGGGTCGGGCTGCTCCGCCCACTTCATGACTTCGGGGCCGCCCGGTTGATCGATCGTGATCGCATACATGGGGACGACGCTAGCGAAATGCGTCGGCGCCCGGTGGATGTGACCGATCACAGCGGTCCCTCGGCGTTCCCGGGGACCGCACGCTACTGGAAAGTAATGTCGCACTACTAGACTGTGAACCTGTGACAGCAGAAACCTCCGACGCCGAAGCCGCGACCAATTGGTTGACCCCGGCCGAGATGCGCGCCTGGCGCGGGTACATGGACGGCAATCAGCGGCTGATGGACGTCCTCAACCGGGATCTGCAGGAGAAACACGATCTGTCGCTGGCGGATTACCGCATTCTGGTGCTGCTGTCCGAGTCGCCGGACGGTTCGCTGCGCATGAGCGATCTCGCGGACGGCGTCCTGTCCTCCCGCAGCCGACTCACCCACCAGATCCGGCGGATGGAAGCGCAGGGCATGGTCACCCGCGACACGTGCCTCGAAGATGGCCGCGGAGTGCTCGCCGTCATCACCGACGAAGGTCGCGCCCGGCTGGCCGAGGCGGCCCCCACCCATGTGGCCGGGGTGCGCAGCAACCTCGTCGATCTGCTCACCAAGTCTCAGCTGAAGGTTCTCGCCGAGGTGTTCGAACGCGTCGACAAGGCCATCGGCGACCGCTGACCGGTTGCCCGCCGACGCCTCCCTACCGATAAGATCGCCCACGGAAGCGTGGCAGAGCGGCCGAATGCACTCGCCTTGAAAGCGAGCGTCGTGAAAGCGACCGGGGGTTCAAATCCCTCCGCTTCCGCCAACGACCGGCAGCCCTGATCTGGTTTCTTCCAGGTCAGGGCTGTTGTCGTATCTCTACCTCTTCCGGGGTTTCGGCTGCTTCGGCGGCAGTGCGCCGATCTCGGCGATCGCGCGTTCCACCCACGGTGCGGCGCGGTTCGGGGTGTCGCGCCACCGGTCCGGCAGGGCCAGGTACTCGCGTAGCGGCTTTTCTCCCGGACCGAACGGGCCGACGCCGTCGGACGACGCCAGCTCGTCCCTCGCCTGCTCGGTCAGGAATCGCACCCCGACTTTCGGTCCGAGGAGTCCGGCGAACATGTTGCCGTTGACGAACGCGCCCAGGTTGCCGAACATCGGCTTCACCTCGATGCCGGGGGTGTCGGGGATCAGCGACCGGAAGAACTGTTTGTCCTCCTCGGAGGGTCTGGGCATCTTCACGGTCTACTGATCCTGACGTTCCTCGGGCGTCATGATGCTGAAGATCGCGCCCTGCGGGTCGGTGACCGCGGCCATGCGACCGACGGTGGGGATGTCCATCGCTTCTTCGACGATCGTGCCGCCGAGTTCGACGGCCTTCGCGGCGCTGGCGTCGACGTCCTCGACGGCGAAGTACACCCGCCAGTGGTTCGGGGTGCCGGGCTTCATCGGCTCACCGCATCCACCGACCTGGTCGTCGCCCACCTCCAGCAGCGTGTAGGTGTACTCCGGTCCCATCGGCATCTTCGACGACGTGATCCCGAAGACGCTGTTGTAGAACGCGAGCGCCGTGTCGACGTCGTCGGTGTTCAGTTCGTTCCACAGGCAGGCGCCCGGGTCGCCGACGAGGGTGGCGCCGATGTGCTTGTTCGCCTGCCACAATCCGACGGCCGCCCCGGTGGGGTCGGTGACGAAGGACATGCGGCCCGCTTCCCCCACGTCGAACGCGGGCATCAGGACCTGGCCGCCTGCGCCGGGGACCTTCGCGACCGTCGCGTCGACGTCGTCGACGGCGATGTAGGTGTTCCAATTCGCCGGCGCCCCGGCTGCGGCCGCATCGGGTTGTAGTGGCGCGATGGCGGCGACGTTCTCGCCGCGCACGGTGGCCATCGAGTAGACGGGGCCTTCGGGCATCGGCCGGTCGTCGTATTCCCAGCCGAGCAGTTCCGCATAGAACTTCTTGGCGGCGTCCTGATCGCTGGTTTGCAGGTCTACCCAGTCCGGTGTTCCCTGGGCGTATTCCGACTTGATGGGCATGACTGGACCCTTTCCGTGTGAGGTGTCAGGCCGCCGGGACGGGGCGGCGACCGGTGTAGGCGATGAGCCGGGTGACCGCGTCGCTGGTGTGCGGGGCGGGTACGGGGTCATCGAACCCGACGGCCTTCCTGCCTTCGGGCGTGATGATCTTGTGGGTCAGCGACAGCACGTATTCGGCGAGAGGCTCGGATACGGCCACGTCGCCGCCGATTGCTGCGGCGAAATCCCAGGCGTGGACGAGGAATTCGATCGAGAGGATTCCCGCGGCGACGGTGGCGGGAGGGTGGTTCGTCCCGATCGTCACCGTGCCGTCCAGCCCGCGAGTGCGCCACGCCTCCAGCGCGGGTTGCGCGAGGTCGGCGATTCTGGCCTCGACAGGTTTGCCGGGGTCGTCGTCGAACGTCGCGCCCGCCGCGCCTCCGAGGGCCGTGATCGAACCGACGAGATGGTCGGCGAGCTGCGAGACGGTGAACTCGGTGCACGCCGTCTGCTTGGACATGTCGTCGGCCGTGACGTCGCGCAGAACGCGTTGGACGACGGCCAGTGTCGCCTCGGCACTGGACAGTTCGTCGAGTGGATCGGGCGCGGCCGCCCAGTCGTCGGGTCCGGCGTCGCTCTTCTGCGCGGCGGCGACGAGACGGTCGAGGTAATGGTTCCAGCCCTCCGCGTGGCGGACGGCCTGTTCGTCGGTGAGTCCGTCGTGCACGAGTCGCACCTCGGTCCCGCCGGCGGTGGGGGTGAGTGTCACCGTCACGGTGGACGCTCCCGGTGGGAGTTCGTCGTCACCTTCCCAGCCCCACGTGTACACCACCCGCTTGCCGGGCACGACCTCGCGGAACGTGCCCGCGGCCGAATGTCCGGGAACGACGGTCCACCGGTACTCGCCACCTGCCTGCAGGTCGACGCGGGCCGCGACGGTCTGCCATCGCCGCAAGCGTTCCGGTCGGGTGACGAGGTCGAACGTGGCGTCCGGGTCCAGCGGGACGACGACGGTCTTGTCGAATGGCATCAGCTGTCTCCTTTGGAAGCTGCTTCCTCGGTGGCGTCCGCGACGAGGCGGTCGAGTTCGTCGATCCAGAAGGAGTCGAACAACGCGCGCAGTTGCGCGAGTCCCTGTGGGTCGAGCCGGTAGTACCTGAAGCGTCCGTCCTTGCGCGCAGTAACCAGCCCGGCCTCGGTGAGCACCCGGAGATGTTGCGATATCGCCGACCGGCTCGCGGGGAAGTGTGCGGCGAGGTTGTTGACGGTCTGTTCACCTGACGTCAGCAGTTGCATGAGGCGTCTCCGGGTGGGCTCAGCTGCGACTTCCAACTGATCGAGCACGACCAATACGTTAGTCGTGACTAACACGTTGTGCAATGGGTCTCGCCGCAGCGGTCGTGAGGTGGGAGAATTCATGGCGACGAGGGAGTGAGAAATGACAACGTCAAGCCCCTGGCCCACGATTCACGACGAACGCCGCGCCCTGGTGGACGACCTCGAACCGCTGACCGATATCCAGTGGTCGACGCCGTCGCTCTGCGAACGGTGGACCGTGCGGGACGTGTTCGCGCACATCACGGCGACGGAGAAGATGACGCCGCCGAAGTTCGTCGGAAAACTCGTCGGGTCGGGATTCCGGATCAACACCATGTTCGAGAAGGACATCGCACACGAAGAGGAAGGAACACCGGCGGAGTCGCTCGACGAGTTCCGGGCGCACATGAGTGACTCCACGCGCCCGCCCGGCCCGATCGACGCCATGCTGGGCGAGATCATCGTCCACGCCGAGGACATCCGCAGACCGCTCGGGATCGCACACGAGTACCCGATGGACGCGGTCGTCCGCGTCGCCGACTTCTACAAGAACTCGAACCTGCTGATCGGGTCGAAGTCCCGGGTCGCGGGACTGACGCTGCGGGCAACCGACACCGACTGGTCCACCGGATCGGGGCCCGAGGTCTCCGGGCCGATGCTGGCGCTCGTGCTGGCGATGACGGGTCGCCGCGCCGCGCTCGACGAACTCGGCGGCGACGGTCTCGACCAGCTGAAGTCCGCCCTGCCCAAGTAACGGCAAGTCATCCACACGCACCCCTTCTGAGTAGCCGCACCCGTCAGGGCCCCGGAAGGGGTTCGGCTGCGTGAAACGGGTGCGTCTGCCGAGGCGGATGAGCCCGGACGACCGGCCGCGGACCGTGATGACTACAACCCGATCACGCTGGAGCACACAGCTGTCACAAAACCTCTAAGCTCTTGTTGACCGGACGCAGTTTGTACTGTGCAATCGGGGTCCACACAGTCCGGGGAAGAGGGATTTCTTTATGCGTCGCGAAGCATTGGCTGCCGTCGGTCTGGCAGTGTCACTGACCCTCATGGGGCCGGCGTTCACTGCAGTGGCCGATCCGGCGCCTGCTCCGGTCGCGCCTCCGTTGAATGGCGTCGCGAGCGTCGACAAGATCGTGCCGCTCACCGACACCCGTAGTGCCGTCTTCATCAATTCCCCCGCCATGGGCCGCGTCGTGCAGGTGCAGGTGCTGCACCCCGCCGGTGGCGGATCCAGGCCGTCGCTGTACCTGCTCGACGGGGTCAGCGCAGGCGCCGAGTCGGACTTCCGGGAAAGCACCTGGACGCAGAAGACGGACGTGGTCCAGTTCTTCGCCGACAAGAAGGTCAACGTGGTGCTCCCGGTCGGCGGCACCGCCAGCTACTACACCGACTGGCAGCAGCCCGACCCCACGCTGGGGGTCAACAAGTGGGAGACATTCCTGGCCAACGAACTCCCGCCGATCATCGACAAGAACTTCAGCGGCAACGGCGTCAATGCCGTCGCGGGTGTGTCGATGGGCGCGATGGGAGCCGCCAACCTCGTCACCCGGCACCCGCAGCTCTACCGCGGGCTCGCCGCCTACAGCGGATGCCTCGACAACACCCAGCCCAGCTCGCGGGACTCGGTGCGGGGCACGGTGGCGTTCAAGGGCGGCAACCCGGCCAACATGTGGGGTCCCGACACCGATCCGGCCTGGACCGCGCACGACCCCTCGGTGAACGCCGAAGCCCTGCGCGGCAAGCAGATCTACATCTCGACGGGCAACGGGCTCCCCGGACCGTACGAGATCAGCGGAGACATCGCGTCCACGATCGCGGTGGGCGGCCCCCTCGAGGCGGCGGCGAACCTCTGCACGCAGACGTTCCAGCAGCGCCTGACCCACCTCGCGATCCCCGCGACGTTCATCTACCGCCACTTCGGCACGCATTCGTGGCCGTACTGGCAGGACGAACTGCGCACGTCGTGGCCCGTCCTGAAGAGCGCGCTCGGCGTCTGACCGGCGTCTCTAGCCGACCACGGTGATCCGGTCGGTGTTCGGTGTCGTCACCGGTGAATTCGTCCCCAGATACGCCGTGAACGCGTCGAGGTCGCAGCCCGCGTGCACGGCCTCGGCGCGGGTGCGGAAAGCGTCGAAACCGTCACCGCCGTCGGCGAGGAACTTGTTGACGGCCACCCGGTAGGTGCCCTCGGGGACGACGGCGTCGCCGTTCACCCGGATGTCCGAGATGCGTTCGCCGACAGTCGCCGAACGATTCATGGTGTACGCCAGCGAACTCGACGGGGCGAGGATCCGCTCCGTGATCGTGCCGTCTCCGCGCGGCTGGAACTGCTGCTCCAGGGCAGTTTTCAGGGTCGTGCCGGTGACTGCCAGGACCTCGAGGGTATTGCCGAAGGGCTGGGCGGCGTAGGCCTGCCCGTAGGTGACAGCGCCGTCCGGGCCGCGCAGCAGATCCTCGCGGAGTCCACCCGGGTTGGTGAGTGCCACCTGGGCGCCGTGCCCGGACCCCGCCGCGAGCTGGGCGTCGGCGACGACGTTACCGAGGGTGGACTCGCCGCTGCCGGTCTCGTCGCGGGTGAGGTCGCCCGACAACGACGCCACGCGCGCCGCACCGATCTCGGAGGCCTGGGCGGCGGCACCGTCGGCGAGCGCCTGGATGTCGGGGTCCGACGGGATGTCGTGGGTGACCACCTGATTGAACGCCGACGCGCGGTCGCGCAGGACGTCGCGGGTGGTGCGGTCGACCGACACGTCGACCACCGACACGATGCGCCCGTGCGACGCGCCCTGCATCATGACGCGCGGGTTCCCCATCGGGTCGGGAAACGAGCAGTTGTACTGCTGGTGGTTGTCGGCGGTGAAGATGACGTCGACCTTCGGGGACGCCCGCAGTGCGAGGTCGCGAGCGGGGCCGGATGTCACCTCGCACGAATTGGGACCGTTGTCGGCGATGGGTTCGGCTCCCTTGTGCATCAGCAGCACGATGGCCCGCACACCGAAGAAGTCGAGGAGATCCGCGGTCCGGTCGACGGCCGCGAGTTCGTCCGTGAAACGCAGCCCTCCCACCCCCTCCGGGGTCACCATCGTCGCGGTGTCGGCGGGCATGGTCGCGATGACCCCGACCGGGATTCCCTCGACGTAGTCGACGGTGAACGGCAGGGTCGCGGGCGCGCCGTCGTCGAACTCCATGTTCGCTGCGAGGAGCGGAAAGTTCGCGCCCTCGAACGTGTTTCCGAAGCGGCAGCCGTCGGTGGGGTGGCAGCCTCCGGTCTGCATACGCCGGAACTCCGTGTATCCCTCGTCGAGTTCGTGATTGCCGATCGCGGACGCGTCGACGCCCATCCTGTTGAGCAGCTGCACGGTCGGTTCGTCGTGGAACATCGCGGATTCGAGCGCCGACGATCCCCAGCTGTCGCCCACCGAATACAGCAGTGAATGCGTCGCCTGGCCGCGCAGCTGATCGACGTACGCGGCCAGGTAGGCGGCACCGCCGGCCGGGACCAGCGAGCCGTCGGCGTGCTTCACCTGACTGCGGATGCCGGGCGGCGGTTCGAGGCTGCCGTGGAGGTCGTTGAAGGCGAGGAGCCGGACGGAGACCGCGGTGTCCTGCGCCTGCGCCACGGACAGCCCCGCCGTCACCGAGATCGCCAGCGCCATCGCCAGTCCGGCAGCCGGCACGGCAGTGCGGAGCGCGGCGCGGCGACGCATGTGGGGGCTCCCTTCGGCAAAACCTCACTGAGTCTGCCAACAAGGAGTCACGAGCGTTATACCCGTGGGTAACGTTTACGTCTCGAGCGTTACGCCCGGACCGCGACGTTCGCGATCGAGCGGGCCTCGGTGCTCGTCGCGAAGGCGAGGAACGCGTCGTTCTCCGCGGGATCGCCGATCGTGATCCGCACCCCGTCGTCGCCGTACGGGCGCAGCAGCACACCGGCCTCGGCGCTGGCGGCGGCGAACGCCCCGGAGTGGGTGCCCAACGGGAGGTAGACGAAGTTGGCGGCCGATTCGGGCACCTCGTACCCGGCGGCGAGCAGGGCGTCGCGCACCCGGTTCCGCTCGGCGACGACCCCGTCCGTGCGTGCCAGCAGTTCTCCGGACGCGGCCAGCGACGCGATGGCGGCGGCCTGCGCGACGGCATTGACCGCGAACGCGATGTGCACCTTGGTCAGCGCGGTGACGACCGCGGGATCGGCGACCGCGTACCCCACGCGGATGCCGGCGAGACCGTAGGCCTTGGAGAACGTGCGCAGCACCACCACGTTGGGGCGCCCGCGGAACAGTTCGATGCCGTCGGCGTCGGACCGGTTGTACTCGAAGTAGGCCTCGTCGAGGGCCACCAGGACGTCGGCGGGGACGGCGTCGAGGAACCGCTCGAGTTCGGCATTCGTCAGCGCGGTGCCGGTGGGGTTGTTCGGGTTGCAGACGAAGATCAGCCGGGTGCGGTCGGTGATCGCGGCCAGCATCGCGTCGAGGTCGTGACCGTGGTCGGCGGTGAGCGGAACCTTGACGGGCGTCGCCCCGGCCACCTGCGTGACCACGGGGTAGGCCTCGAACGACCGCCACGCGAAGATGACCTCGTCACCGTCGTTGCAGGTGGCCTGCACCAACTCCTGGCACAGGCTCACCGAACCGCAACCCGCGGCGATGTTCTCGGTGGCCACCCCGAGGTGGTCGGCGAGCGCCGCGATCAGGGCGACGTGACCGTTGTCCGGGTACCGGTTGGCATTGGCGGCGGCGTCCGCGATGGCGTCCCGCACGCTCGGCAACGGCCCCAGTGTGGTCTCGTTGCTCGCCAGCTTGATGGCGCCCGGAAAGTTCTTGCCGGGGATGTAGGCCGGAATCGTCTCGAGGTCTGCCCTGGTTCGCGGAGTCACCAGGCGATTATGCGCCTCCCGATCCACTGCGCCGACGCCCCCTTCGTGCCAAGGTAGGGGCATGTCGGGATTCTTCAGGGACAGTGCAGCCCTGCGGACGTCCGGAGACGCGCCGGAAAGCCCTCAGGTGCGTGTTCCGCTCACCGCGGTCGAACCGGACGGTCCGGCGCGGGGCGGGATCGTGGTCCTGCACGAGTCGCGTACCTTCAGCGAACCTCTCCTCGATCTGATGCGCTCGCTCGCGATGGAGGGGTGGGTGGCGGTGGCGCCGCACCTCTTCCACCGGGAACCGGCGCCGAGCGATGTCGAGGTGTTCGGCGACGCCCTGTTCGCCGACTTCGACGCCACCTTCGACTGGCTGATCGCGCGGGGCATCTACGCCGACTGCGTGGGCGTGCTGGGTTTCGACGACGCCGGGACCGCCGCCCTGCTCGTCGCGACGACGCGTCCGGTCGGCGCAGCCGTGAGTGTCGCCGCCCGCGGGATCGTCGAGCCGCTGTCGGAGGACGCGCCTGCGCTGGTGCACGCCGCCCCCGACCTGAAGGCCCCCTGGCTCGGTCTGTACGGGGAAGACGATCCGTCCACGCCGCCCGATCAGGTCGAGCGGCTGCGCGACGCCACCGCCAAGTCGGACGTCGCGGGGCTCGTCGTGAGTTATGCCGGCCTCGCGCACCGGGCCGACGAACCGCCCCAGGTGCCCGACGGCAGGGACGACGACCCGGGTGCCCAGGCCATCGTCGACGCACAGCGGCGGATCTTCGACTGGTTCGACAGCCACCTGCGATAAAGCGGCCATCCATGCGCTCTGACCAGCCGTTTTGCCTTTGTGGTGGAAAGGTGTGTAATCTTTCGCACCGGCGGTCCGAAGGGATCGGAACCACCCCAGGGAGGCGTGCCAGAGCGGCCGAATGGGACTCACTGCTAATGAGTTGTCCCTTTTACGAGGGACCGGAGGTTCAAATCCTCTCGCCTCCGCCACACCGGGCCTAGTCGGCCGGTGCAAGCTAGACAACTGAAGAACATGCGCCCGTAGCTCAACGGATAGAGCACTTGACTACGGATCAAGAGGTTAGGGGTTCGAATCCCTTCGGGCGCACAAAGAAACCCCGTCAGCTGCAGTGATGCAGGTGGCGGGGTTTCTCTTTGTCGCCGATCCGGGCCGTCGCCGCCTAGCAGCAGGACGTGCCCGCGGAGGCTTTCGCCCCGTCCGCGGTGCCGCAGCAGGTGGCCCCCTCGGCGTCGGGGTCGAGGTGCCGGGGGCTCGACCCGAACGTGTCGGAGTCGGCGAGCACGGTGTAGACCTCCCACTTCTCGCCGGCGGGGCCGGTGACCCACACCTTGTCCTGGGTCGCGAAGCAACAGGTGGTGCCGATCTCCTCGTCGGTGAACAGGCCTTCCCCGGACAGCCGTGTGATCTCCTCGTGCACCCGGGCGCTCGATTCGACCTCGACGCCGAGGTGGTTGATGGTGCCGCCCTCGCCGGGGTTCTCGATCAGCACCAGCTTGAGGGGTGGCTGCGCGATGGCGAAGTTCGCGTAGCCCGGCTTCAGTTTCGCCGGTTGTGTATCGAACAGTTTCGAGTAGAACGTGACTGCTTCCTCCAGATTGTCGACATTGAGGGCGAGTTGGGCGCGGGACATGACAACCTCCACCTGTGTGACATATGTCGAATTGCTTGCACCCATAGAGTCCCACCTTTTTGACATATGTCAAGAAGGTGGGACGATGGAGCCATGCCCAAGACGTTGCCGGTCGTAGATGTCTCCGCGCCGATCTGCTGCGCGCCCGTCTCGGCCGCCCCGATGACCGACGAGGCCGCCCTGCACCTCGCGCTGCGCCTGAAGGCGCTGGCCGACCCGGTCCGCATCAAGCTGATGTCGATTTTGCTGACCGCGAGCGACGGCGAGGTGTGCACGTGCGATCTCGCGACCGGCGTGGGCCTGTCCGAGTCGACCGTCAGTCACCATCTCGGCCAGCTGAAGAAGGCGGGAATGGTCCAGCCCGTCCGCCGCGGAATGAACGTCTTCTACAGTGCGCGGGCGGACGCCCTCGACGCACTGCGGGTGGTCCTCGACCCCAACTGCTGCACCTGACGCCGGCCGGGATCGGTCACGACGTTCGCGTGCTCGATTCGAGACCGATCGTGGTGGTGGTCGAACCGAGACCGATCCGTGGCCAGCCTGCGGTGACCGCGATGAATCCCGACGCGGGTATCGCGTCCAGCCAGTAGTGCGGTTYGGTGCGGTACTCGGGCGGCCCGCTCCGGCACGGTTTCGACGCCGCCGCCGGATGGTAGGGATCGGCCTCGCCTTCGATGTCGTCGACGCGCGCCCGCACCGACAGATAGGACCAGCGCGTCGAGGGATCGTCGGGGTCGGACAGCGGGCGGGTCTCGTATTGCGCCAGCTCCGCGGGCCTGCCCGTCGCGGTCAGGGCCATCCGGAGGTGGAGGCCGTCCGGGAACGCCACCACCTCGAACAGCTCGAGCGTGAGGTGGTCTTCGGCCGTGAGCAGCAGGGGGCCGTGCACCTGGTGTCCTCCGGTGGTGGGTGGTGCTACTGCCGGCCAACGCGGTCTGCGCATGACCCCTATAGTCCCACCGATCCGAATGCAGATGCAATGGTGGACAACGAAGTTCATGCCGTGTAGGGGTCGGCGCAGCCGCGACCTCAGCGGGTGGGCGGGACGAACTCCGGCTGGTCGAGCAGTCGGAGCCAGCTTCCGTCCGGTTGCCTGCGGACGACCTGCGCCCGCGCGCCGGATCCGTCCTTGGGTGGGGTGGACGTGAGTGCGATGTCGTCACTGATCAGCGTGGGGAGTGGCGTCTCCGGTTCGAAGTGCGGCGCGTTCGCGAGCACCGACTCCCACAGTTTCTGGATGGCTGCCCGGCCGACCGTCCGGCTCCCGGGCGGATACGCCATGACGGCGTTCTCCTCGTAGAGGGCGGCCACTCCGGCCGCGTCGCCGGCGTTGCTGCGCTCGACGAACAGTCGGGTGAGATCTTCGGGGTTCAGGGCCTTCTCGTGGTCGGACACGGGGATCCTTTCGTGGGTGAACTGCTGTCACATCCCAGAGTGGTGTCGCCGCAACCGGAAGTCCAACCGATAGTTCTGCTGAATACTAGAATTACTGCTTATGGAACTGAGGCAGCTGGAGTACTTCGTCGCGGTCGCCGAGGAAGCGAACTTCACCCGTGCCGCGGAACGCGTCCACATCAGCCAGTC
Source organism: Rhodococcus sp. P3_B8 (assembly GCF_056402775.1). NCBI lineage: Bacteria > Bacillati > Actinomycetota > Actinomycetes > Mycobacteriales > Nocardiaceae > Rhodococcus > Rhodococcus sp. P3_B8. The sequence continues at coordinate 77,832 of NZ_JBFUGT010000002.1, read as the reverse complement.
GGGGATCAGCGCGCAGATCCGGCAGCTCGAGCACGACCTCGGCGCCACGCTGATCGACCGGTCGAGCCGGACGGCGACGCTCACGTCCGCGGGAGAAGCGGCGCTCGTGCATGCCCGCGCGGCCCTCGCCTCGGCCGACGCGATGCGGCAGGCCGTGGACGACGTGAACCAGCTGATCCGGGGCCGGCTCGTCGTCGGGATGGTCACCGCCTGCACGGTGAAGCCGCTGTTCGACGCGCTGTCCGCGTTCCACGTCGCGCACCCCGGGATCGAGATCACGCTGACCGAGGACAGTTCCGACCGCCTCGTCGAACGGGTCCGCGCCGGTGCGATCGATCTCGCTCTCGTGGGCACCGCGACCGCCCCGCCGGACGGGTTGGACGCCTTCCCGATCATCAGCGAGGGGCTGGTCGCGGCCGTGCCGCCCGGGCACCCGCTGGCCGGGCGTTCGCGCGTCACCCTGGCCGAACTCGGCGACCACGCGATCGTATGTATGCCGACCGGAACGGGGATCCGAACGGTCTTCGACCAGGCGTGTGCGGCCGCCCGCCTCCGCCCCGACATCGCCTTGCAGGCGAGTGCGCCCGACGCCGTCGCCGACCTCGCGATCCGCGGGCTGGGGGTTGCGATCCTCAGTGAGTCGATGGCGACGGACTACCGGGGGCGGTTGACGGCGGTCGCACTGGACGACGTCGACATCCCGGCCGTGCTCGCGCTGGTGTGGAAGAGTCTCGCTGGTCCGGCGCTCCGTGAACTCGTCCTGCACACCCGCCGCTCCTTCGGGGAAGTGCCGACCGCGGTCGGCCGGTAAATCCTCACACCACCGACGTCATCCCGCCGTCGATGAAGATCACCTGACCGTTGACGTACCGGGAACCGTCCGACGCCAGCCACACCGCCGGACCGACGAGATCGTCCGGGGTGCCCCACCGGCCTGCCGGCGCGCGGCCGCGGAGCCACGCGTCGAACTCGGGGTCGTCGACGAGGGCCTGCGTCATCTCGGTGTGAATGTAGCCGGGCGCGAGGCCGTTGATCTGCAACCCGGACGCCGCCCATTCGGCCGTCATCGCGCGGGTCAGATTCCGCAGTCCGCCCTTCGCGGCGGTGTACGGCGCGATGGTGGGCCGGGCCAGGTCGCTCTGCACCGAGCAGACGTTGATGATCTTGCCGCTCCCTCGGGCGATCTGGCACCGTGCGACGGCCCGCCCGACAAGGAAGGCGCTGGTGAGGTCGGTGGTGAGCACCCTGTTCCAGTCCTCGAGGGTGATGTCGAGCAGCGGCTGACGGTGTTGCAGCGCAGCGTTGTTCACCAGAATCTCGATCGGCCCGACCTCCGATTCGATCCGTTCGACAGCGTCGGTCACCCGCTCGGGATCCGTGACGTCGAACGCGTACGCGTGGACGCGTGTCTCGCCGAACTGCTCGCGGAGGCGCTCACGTGCCTGTGCGAGACGCTCACCCGACACCCCGTTGAGGACGATCGTGGCGCCCGCCTCGGCCAGGCCGCGTGCGAGTGCGTAGCCGATTCCCCGGCTCGAACCGGTGACCAGGGCGATGCGCCCGGACAGATCGAAGAGGTTCACAGCGCACGCACCGAGTTGGCCAGCGTGCCGATACCGCCGAGCGTGATCTCGGCACGGTCACCCGGTTTGACCGGGCCGAGCGTGAACGGGCAACCCGTGAGCACGACGTCTCCCGGCCCGAGGGTCAGATACCGGGTGAGATGGACCAGTTGCTCGGACACGTTCCATGCGAGCTGCCGCGTGGACGCCTCCGCCACGGTCACGCCGTTGACGCGCACGGTGATCGGAACGTCCCCGGAGTCGAGATCCGTCTCGATCCACGGTCCCAGCGGGGTGAAACCGTCGCCGTGCTTCGCCTGGGTGAGCTTGTCGTCCAGCGCTATCTGCTCGACGGCGGTGACGTCGTTGCCGATCGTGTACCCGAGGATCGCGGACGGGACGTCCTCCGGGCGAAGCCTGCGGCACGTGCGGCGGATGACGACGGCCAGTTCGCCCTCCACGTTGACCTGCCCCAGCCCTTCGTCGACGACGATCGGATCGTCGGGGCCGATCACCGTGCGCGTCGACTTCATGAACGCCTGCAACGGCAGGTCGCGATCTCCGGGTGCGCCGTTGTGGGCCATCCCGAGCAGGACCCGCGGTTCGGCGGGCGCGAGCAGCCGTGCGCCGGCGAGGTCGTGTGCGGGTCCGGTGAATGCCGGAGTGTCCGCGTACGGATCCGCCACCTCGTGCCAGCGACCGTCGCGCAGGCACACCGGCCGCGGTCCCGTGTCGGTGGCGATGCGGGCCAGCCTCATGCGTCGACCCGCGCCTTCGACTCGGCGGTCGCGACATCCGGTCCGTGGACCGGGTCGGCCATCGCATCCCAGGCCAGCCCGAGGTCGCGACCACGGGTTTCGGGTGTCACGAACGTGGTGGCGAACGTGATGACGCTGAGGACCAGAACGTAGATCGCGAGCGGCACCCACGAGTTGTTCAGCAGCGACAGCAGCAGTGCGCCGACGAAGGGGGCGATGCCGCCGGCGAGGATGGCGCTCGTCTCCCGGGCGACGGCGACGCCGATGTAGCGGTGGCGATTTCCGAACAGTTCGGGCAGGGCCGCGCACTGCGCGCCGAGCATCACGTTGACACCGATCCCGTAGCTGACCGCGAGCGTCGCCACCACGAGGTACGGATTGCCGAGCGAGAGCAGCCACCACGACGGGACCGCGAGGACGAGCTGCAGCGCCGCACCGAACCGGTACACCCGCATCCGGCCGAAGCGGTCCGACAGCGCACCCGAGAACGGTATGACGAGCATGCCGATGGCGGCGCCGCAGGCGATGGCGAGCGGTCCGATCGACTTGCTGACACCCACCACGGTCGTGACGTAGCTGATGCCGAGGGTCTGGAAGATGTACGAGCCGCCGTTCTCGGCCATCCGCAGGCCGATGCCGCGGAGCACGCTGGGCATCGAGCTGCCGATCAGTTCCCGGAACGGGCTCTCGCTGATCTGATCCTGCTTCTCCAGCTTGATGAACGTGGGGCTCTCCTGCATGCGGAGCCGGATGAACACGGCGACCGCGATGAGGAAGACCGACGCCAGGAACGGCACCCGCCACACCCAGGCGAGGAGGAGTTCGCGATCGATCTGGCCGAGGATCGCGAAGACCCCGGACGCCATCAGGGTGCCCACCATGATCCCGACGAACGGGAGTGCGGAGAAGAATCCGCGGCGCTCGGTGGGCGAGTACTCCGCCATCAGCGTGGTGGCACCGGCCTGTTCGGCGCCCGCGCCGAAGCCCTGCAGCAGTCGCAGCGCGACCAGCAGGATCGGGGCCCAGATGCCCACCTGCGCGCCGGTCGGCAGGACCCCGATCAGCGTGCTCGCACCGCCCATGATCGCGATCGTGATCATCAGGACGGCCTTGCGTCCGAGGCGGTCCCCGAGGGCGCCGAAGAACAGGCCGCCGACGGGCCGGGCGAGGAAGCCGACGGCGTACGTGCCGAAACTGGCCATCAACGCGGCCGACGCACCCATGGCGGGGAAGAACAGCTGGCCGAAGATCAGTGCCGACGCCAGGCCGTACAGGGCGAAGTCGTAGTACTCGAGCGCGCTGCCGATGGAACTGGCGAGCGTCGCGCGTTTGAGGTTTGCGGCGTACTCCGGGTCGTCGGAGGCGCGCACCGGTGGGGTGGAGTGGCTGCTGCCTTCCGGCATCTTCGAGTCTGCGCCTACTTGAATCTTCGATTCTGGGGACATCTTCTGCTCCGTTGTGGGACGGGACCACGTCGAGCGCGGTCACAAACAGGTCGGTGTAGTGACCCAGGTCACTGGCGTGTCGAGGACGATACCGCGCGGACGGCTATTTGTCATACATAACTGAAAGTGTTGACTGAATCACATGATTAGTGCAAAGTTTTTTGATCTGAACATATGGTCAGCAACGGCCCGTACCGGAGGAATCTGCAGTGAGCGCACACGACCCGAAGCCACTCGACGGGCGACTCCGCGTCGTCGCCGCGACCCCCGTGAGCGAAGAGCTCATCAGTCTCGTCACCCGGGCGGAACCGCGCATCGACTTCATCCGCGAGCAGGATCTGCTGCCGCCCTCCCGATTCCCGGGTGATCACTCCGGCGATCCGTCGTTCTCCCGGACCGCGGAGCAGCAGAAGGCCTTCGACGACCTGGTCGATTCGGCGCACGCCCTGTACGGCGTGCCCGACGAGAATCCCGCGGCACTGACGAGGACGGCAGGCGCCAACCCCGACCTCCGCTGGGTGCACACGATGCCCGCCGGCGGCGGGGCCCAGGTGAAGGCGGCCGGGCTCACCGACGAGCAACTCGACCGCATCGCATTCAGCACCTCCGCCGGTGTGCACGCGGAACCGTTGGCCGAGTTCGCCGTCTTCGGCCTGCTGGCCGGCGCCAAGACCCTCCCGCGTCTCCTCGCCCAGCAGCGCGACAAGGTGTGGAGCGGCCGCTGGGCGATGGGAACCGTGTCCGGGCAGCGCATCGTCGTCGTCGGACTGGGCAGCATCGGCCGTGCGACGGCACTGAAGCTGAAGGCCCTCGGCGCCACCGTCGTGGGAACGAGCAGGCGCGACACCGCGGTCGAGGGCGTCGACGAGATCGTCCACCCCGACCGGCTGGCCGATGTGGTCGGGGACGCCGACGGCATCGTCGTGACGCTTCCCGGAACCAGCGCCACCGAAGGCCTCGTCAGCGCAAAGGTATTCGGCGCGGTCAAGCCCGGAGTCACGGTGGTGAGCGTGGGCCGGGGCACCGTCGTCGACGAGGTCGCCATGACCGCCGCGATCGGGGACGGGCGGGTCGGGTTCGCCGCGCTGGACGTGTTCGCGTCCGAGCCCCTGGCATCGGACAGTCCGCTGTGGGCTCATCCGAACGTGCTGGTCAGCCCGCACACCGCGGCGTTGAACCCCGCGGAGGACCGCCTCATCGCGGAACTGTTCGCGCGCAACGCCACCCGGTTCCTCGACGGCGAGGAGCTGATCAACCGCGTCGACACCGTCGAGTTCTACTGACGATTCCGGTGCATGTCGGCGGCGCGGCGGCGTTCATCCCTCACGGATGATGTCTCGTCGTCCGGGCTCTGTGAGGCTCGAACGCAGTGCTGTGTCCGGCGGTTCGAGAGACGGGGTGATGCATGCCTTCCGTGGGAGCGTCGCTGTTCTGGATCGTGGCATGCGCCGTGATCGCCCCGCTGCTCGCCGGGTTGTTTCCCCGGAAGCTGGTGCCCGAGGTGGTACTTCTGCTCGTCGCCGGGATCGTCATCGGCCCCCACGTGTTCGACATTGCGGTCGAGGGCAGTGAGATCGAGCTGCTGCGCGACCTGGGGCTGGGTCTGCTCTTCCTGCTGGCCGGGTACGAGATCGACACGGCCGAGATCACCGGTCGCGGCGGCAGGAGGGCCCTGCTGACGTGGCTGGTCTCGCTGGCCCTGGCGTTCGCGGTGGTGTCGCTGCTGAGCCTCGTCCACGTGGTCGACGCCGGAACCGCGGTGGCCATTGCCCTGACGTCGACGGCGCTCGGCACGCTGCTCCCGATCCTTCGTGACGCGGGCGCCCTCGACACCCGGCTGGGCCGGACGATCCTCAATCACGGCGCGTTCGGCGAACTCGGACCCGTCGTCGCCATGGCGGTTCTGCTCGGCTCCCGAGGGTCCGTGGCGTCCATCGTGGTCCTCGGACTGTTCACGGCCGCGGCGGTGCTGGTCGCGTTCATCCCCGCCCGAGTGCGGCGGGAGGGTTCCCGGATCACCGCGATCATCCGGTCGGGATCGGAGACGACGTCGCAGACCACGGTGCGACTGACCATGCTGCTCCTCGTCGCACTCACCGTGCTCGCGGCGTCGTTCGGGCTCGACACGATCCTCGGTGCCTTCGCGGCGGGGTTCATCCTGCGGCGGGCCACGCCCGAAGGCGACGAAACGCTCGAAACGAAGCTCGACGGCCTGGCGTTCGGGTTCCTGATCCCGATCTTCTTCGTGACGTCCGGCATGGCCATCGACGTCGCCGCGGTGGCGTCCGAACCCGGCGTCCTCATCGCGTTCGTCCTGCTGATCCTGCTGGTGCGGGCAGGCCCGGTCTATTTCGCCGGGAGATTCGACCGGGGTGCCGACGGCACGGATCCACCCTTCACCGCCCGCGAACGCACCCAGCTGGCGCTGTACGCGGGAACCGGCCTGCCGCTGATCGTGGCCGTCACCGGAGTGGCCGTCGACTCCGGTGACATGACGTCCGCCAACGCCTCCGTGCTCGTCGCGGCCGGCGCGATCACCGTCCTCCTCTTCCCGCTCGCCGCGTCGCTGCTCGCGTCGAGCCCCGAACCGGCAGCCGATTCGGCGGGTCCACGAGGAGACCAGAACCCCGGGAGCAGACAGTGACTCGAACCGAGACGACGCAGGCGCCGGCCCGCGCGACGCTGATCCTCGCGACCCTGATCCTCGTCGCCGCCGTCGCCAACCTGAATTTGTCGGTCGCGAACGTCGCGCTCCCAGACATCGGCCGCGCTTTCGACGCGAGTCAGACGCAGCTGAACCTCGTCGCCGTGGCGTACTCCCTCGGGCTCGCCGCGTCGGTTCTCTATCTGGGGGCGCTCGGCGACCGCTACGGGCGTAAACAGATGCTGGTGCTCGGCATGTCGCTGTCGCTGCCGGCGTCGGCGATCGCGGGCTTCGCCGGGAACTTCGAAATACTGTTCCTCGCACGTGTTCTCGGCGGTGTCTCCGCCGGGCTCGCGTTCCCCACCACGCTCGCGATCATCACCGCGCTGTGGTCGGGACCGCCCCGGACCAAGGCGATCGCACTGTGGTCGGCGCTCGGTGGTGCGATCTCCTCGCTCGGGCCGATCGTGTCGGGCGCGCTGCTCGAGCACTTCCATTGGGGCTCGGTGTTCCTCGTGACCCTTCCGCTCGCCGCTCTCGCCCTCGTCGCCGCCATCCTGTGGGTGCCCGCCCACGTCAACGAGACGACCGATCCCGTCGACAATCTCGGCGGCATCATCTCCGTCGTCTTCATCGCCGCCCTCATCCTCGCGATCAATTTCGCGCCGGTGGACGGTGCCGGGGCGCTCGCCGTCGGTCTCGGGTTGATCGCACTCGCCGCGGGAGCCGCGTTCTTCCTGCAGCAACGACGGGCGGCGCACCCACTGTTCGATCTGCACGTCGCCGCCCGACCGACGTTCTGGGTGGCCGCCGTCGGCGGGGTGATCGTGTTCGGCGCGTTGATGGGTGCGATGTTCATCGGGCAGCAGTTCCTCCAGAACGTGCTCGGGTACTCCACGCTCGCCGCCGGATCGGCGATCATTCCGGCGGCCGTCGCGATGGTCGTCGTCGCACCCCGCTCCGCGAAACTCGTCGAATCGCACGGCGCCCGGTTCACACTGCTGCTCGGCTACCTGTTCGTCGTCCTCGGACTGGTTGTCGCGCTGGTGTGGTGGGACGAGGACGCAACCTTCTGGTGGGTGGCTCTCGCGTACGCGTTCGTGGGCATCGGGGTCGGGTTCGCCGGCACCCCGGCGTCGCGGTCGCTCACCGGTTCGGTGCCGGTGTCGCGGGCGGGCATGGCGTCCGGCACCTCCGACCTGCAACGCGACCTCGGCGGCGCGATCATGCAGTCGATCCTCGGAGCGGTGCTCACCGCCGGCTACGCGAAGTCGCTGTCGGCCACGATCGCCTCGTCGCCGGACTCGAGCCAGATCACCCCGGAAACCCAAGCGGCGCTCACGAAGTCGTATTCCAGCGCCGAAGTGCTCGCGGAACGTTATCCGCAGTACGCCGAGCAGATCATCGCGGCCGCCCGCAACGCCTTCCTCGACGGCGACGATCGGGCGTACCTCGCCGCGATCCTGGTGGTGTGCGCGGGGGCCGTGGTGGTGTTCTTCTTCTACCCGCACCGGGAGAAGGAGAAGCGGCTGCTGGCCGAATACGCGACCGACAGAGCACAGTAGGGCGAATGTATCGCCGGTCGCCTCAGAAGCGCCGAAAGGTACATTCACCCGGCGGTCGCGGAGTAAGTTCCCGGGAGGGGCACCTCGACGACGGGACGCACGATGACAGCTCAGGTCGTGACCAGGACGAATCGGCGACGCGGCCTCGCGGCGGCCGCAGCGGCCCTGCTGCTGATAGTGCCCGCGGCGTGCTCCGACGACTCCTCCTCCACGGGCACCTCCGCTACCTCCACGACGACGCAGACGGGATCACCGAACGCCGGGGCCGACGCGCAGATCGACCCCGGTGTCGCGGACCGACTCGACGAGGCGATCGAGAAGACGATGTCGATGGCGTCGATTCCCGGCGCGATTGTGGGCGTGTGGGGGCCCGATGGCGACTACGTGAAGGCGTTCGGCGTCGCCGACAAGACGACGGGCGCGCCGATGGAGACCGATTTCTTCCACCGAATCGGCAGTGTGACAAAGACGTTCACGGTCACGGGTCTGTTGCAGCTGGTCGACGAAGACAAGGTTGCGCTCGACGACCCCATCTCGAAGTACGTGGAGGGCGTGCCGCTGGGTGATCAGATCACGCTGCGCCAGCTTGCCCGGATGCAGAGCGGGCTGGCGAACTACTCGGCGAACGAGGACTTCCAGAAGGCGTTGCTCAGCGACCCGCAGGCCGCGTTCACCCCGCAGCAACTGCTGGGGTACGCGTTTGCGCAACCCGCGACGTTCCCACCCGGGCAGGGATTCGAATACTCCAACACGAACACGACCCTGCTGGGACTTGTCATCGAGAAGGTCAGCGGGCTGCCGCTCCCGGAGTACGTGACGCAGAAGATCGTTCAGCCGCTGAAGATGGCGGACACGAGCTTCCCGACCACCAACGCGTTCCCCGAACCGCACGCGCAGGGTTACACCGAGCAGACCTTGGACGACAAGGAAGCCGTGGCCACCGACTGGAATCCGTCCTGGGGATGGGCGGCGGGCGCGATGATCTCGACCCTCGACGACCTGCACATCTGGGCGCCCGCGCTGGCCACCGGCACACTGCTGCAGCCGGCCACACAGGCGCAACGGCTCGAGACGGTCAACGCGCCGGGTCTGGCGTCGGACGTCGGCTACGGGCTGGGCATCTTCGACGTCGCCGGCTGGATCGGGCACAACGGCAGCCTCCCCGGGTATCAGACGGTCTGCGTCTACCTTCCGGAGCAGGAGACCACCCTCGCGATCATGATCAACACCGACGTCCCCTACCAGGGCAGCGAACCGAGCACCGCGCTGGCGGGGGCCGTCACGGAGATCATCTCGCCGGAACACATCTACAAGCTCAGCGCCGGAGTGCAGAATCCGGACGCGTCGACCCCGGCCACGCCGACGCCCTCGGAGGCCCCGGCGACATCCTCGACCTCCGCCCCGCCGACCAGCTGACCCCATGTGAGTGGCAAAGCGTGCGCGAGCACACTTTGCCACTCACATGCCCTCCCGCGGCGGTAGCGTGCTGGGCATGACGATTCTCGTGACGGGGGCAACCGGGAACATCGGCAGAATGCTCGTCGACCACCTGCTCGCGCGGGGTGCGACGGACGTCCGGGCCCTCACGAATCATCCTGACAAGGCGCAACTTCCGGGCTCGGTCACCGTCGTCGAGGGATACCTCCGCAGGCTCGACAGCCTGCCCGCGGCGTTCGAGGGTGTCGATTCCCTCTACCTCGCACCGACTCCCGACACCGCCCCGGACGCGCTCGCCCTGGCGAAGCAGGCCGGGGTCCGGCACGTCGTCGACCTGTCCGGTCCTCACGACGGCCATTGGGGTGACGTCGCACGGGCCGTCGAGGCGTCCGGCATCGAGTGGACGCACCTGTGGCCCGGCGAGTTCATGGAAAACGCGGGAATCCTGGCACCGCAGATCGCCGCAGGAGACACCGTGCGTGAGCCGTACCCGACGGCGGCGAACGCGCCGATCGCCATGAACGACATCGCCGAGGTCGCGGCCGTCGCTCTCCTCGAGTCCGGGCACGTCGGCGCGTCGTACGAACTCACCGGCCCCGAGACGATCACCCGCGCCGAGATCGTCCGACAACTCGGCGCCGCCCTCGGCCGGAACATCGAGTACCGGCAGGTGTCGCTGGACGAGGCCGTCGACGTCCTGACGCCGGCGATGGGGGAGTACGCACGCTGGTACCTGGAAGGGATGGCGAGCCTGGTCGACGCTCCCCAGCAGGCGAACTGGCTCGTCGAACAACTCACCGGACGCCCCGCGACCACCTTCGCGCAGTGGGCGTCGGCGCACGTCGACGAGTTCCGCTGAGGCCTCAGCGGGTCGGGGTGAGCGCGATGACGGGGATCGGCCGATCCGTCTTCTTCTGATAGTCGCTGTACCGGCCGTGGTTGATCGCGTTCATCGTCGCCCACATCCGGTCGTAATCCGGGTCGCCCGGCAGAACCTTCCGCGCCGCCACGGTGATGTGGTCGCGGCCTACCTAGATCTCGCAGGTCGGCGCGGCCAGCACGTTGTGCATCCACGCGGGCGACGTGGGCGCACCGCCCTTCGACGCGACGACCAGAAAGCGCGCGCCGTCGCGGCCGTACGTCAACGCGGACGTGCGCGGTTGCCCGGACTTCCGGCCGACACTGTGCAGCAGCAGGGTCGGCATCCCGAACAGCAACCGATACCCCACCCATCCGCCGCTGCGTTCGTAGACGAACTGATGCAGCTGAAGGGCTTTCACGAACAAGTCGGCCACGGCGTCCTCGTCTCGGCACTCGGAACAGATCGTGCCCACACAGTAGACCGTCGTCAGGCCCGGCGAACTGCGTGCAGAACGGTGTCGTGAACGGTGACGGGTTGTCCCTCGGGGTCGTGCGCCTCACGCGAGGGTGCCGCCGACACCAGGATGTCCCACTCCGCGGGGTCCAGCACGGCAGCGACCTGTTCCGGTGCGAACAGCATGTCGGGAACATCGGGCCGCCCGACGGACGTCTCCAGATCGGAAGGGTGATGTCCGACGACGAGAAGTCGCCCGCCTCGTCGGACCGCTCCGGCGAGGCGACGGTGCAGGGTCTCGCGGGCAGGCCCAGGCAGGTGCATGAAATGTGCCGACACCAGGTCGAATCGGTGGGTCGGCGGCGCCCACTCCAGGATGTCGGCCTGCTCCCACGTCGTCCGGTCCGCGATGTCGGCGCCGGCTGCGGCGGCCCGGTCGGCGGCACGTTCCAACGCCACCGTGGACACGTCCACTCCGGTGACGTTCCATCCGCGGGCCGCCAGCCAGATCGCGTCCGCGCCCTCGCCGCTGCCCACGTCCAGGGCGCTGCCCGGGGCTACATCCGCGACCTGCTCGACGAGGTGCGGGTTGGGTCATGCTCCCACTGTGGCCGCCGGGCCCGCCGAACAGGGAATCCCGTTGCCGGAGCGGCAACCGATTACGGGCTGGAGAACGTGTAGATGCGGCAACCGCTCATGTTCGCCGCCGACACGACCCCGTCGGCACGCGCGTAGTCGCCCTTGGAGGCAAGGTTGTTCGCGAGGGCGGCCTGATCGTCGCAGAAACTCTGGTCCGTCGGGTTGGCTGGGGGATTGCTGATGTAGGTGTCGCCTGGTGCAGCCACCGCAAAGGGTGCCGGACCGACGAGTGGGACGGCCGCTGCTGCAAAGGCAATGGAGGCCGCCGCGACGATTCGGCGGATCATCATGCTCCTCCGAAGGGGTCCGAATGGTTGCTGTTGAGACCATCCTGCACCGATCCGTCGTCGGCGACCAGACCCCTAGGGGTGGAAAATTCAACACCTCGACCTGCCACCGCCTGCGAAGTGGGGGTCACGCGTCGTCCAGGGCTTCCTGGACCCTGTTCGCCGCGACCACCGGATTCTCGTGCTCCCAGACCCGCACCACCGTCCACCCGGCGTCGGTCAGCCTCGTGTCGGTGTCACGATCGCGGGTGACGTTCCCGGCGAGTTTCTCGGCCCACCACTGCGCGTTGTTCTTCGGGAACGTGGCGTGCTGCGGGCAGCTGTGCCAGAAGCACCCGTCCACGTACACGGCCACCTTCCGCCGCGGAAACACCAGGTCGGCGCGCCGCCGGACGCCCTTCACCGGCGCCCGGTCCACGTAATACCGGACCCCGCGCCGATGCAGTTCCCTGCGGAGTGCGAGTTCGGGTGCGGTATCGCGACGCCGCTGCGCCCGCATCCGGGCGCTGGTCGCGGGATCGGTGGCGGGCATCGTGGGTCCGTCCGCTACGCGGCGGCCTCGGGGAAGCCGCCCATACGGTCGAGGTGGCTCTCGACGTCGTCGATGAACCCGGGAACGAAACGCAGATTGCCCATCCGCGCCCGCTTCAGGAAGCCGGCGGTCGCGCGGGCCGACAGCAGCCGGGTGTCCTCCAGGAATCCGCTGAGATCCTCGTACGGCTCCTGCACCGGCCACGTCGAGGTGTGCACCCGGAACGCCTGACGATTGCTACCCCACGCTGCCACCGGCCACGCGTCGCCGGGCTTCATCGGCGTCTCGATACCCCGCTCGTAGTCCGCCGGCTCGAGCAGACGCCGACCGACCCACGACGCCATCCGCACACTCACCGCGTTGCCGACGAGCTTCCACCGATGACTGTTGCGAAGCCCGGGGACCAATGCGGCGGGCGCCGTCCAGTCCGGGTCGAAGCCCTGCAGGCGTTCGGCGTCCACGAGCCCGGGCGTCACGATCTCGCCCGACGGCAGTCGCACGGCGGGTGGGCTCGCAATACCGACGGACGAACCGCCCTTCAGCGTGGGGACCGCGTTGACCGCCCAGCCGAGACCGCGGGTGCCCTCGGTCCAATAGAAACCGCACGGGAAGTCGGCATGGTCGTCGACGGGGCGTTCCCCGGCGTCCTCACCGAACAGCACCGCGCGGGGGTCCTCGGTGCGCGAGGCGAGCATCAGGACCCGCTGACGGCGCTGGGGGAGTCCGAACGCGCGCGCATCGACCACCCGGTACGCCCACGTGTAGCCGAGGTCCTCGAGGGCGTCCGTGATATGCCTCATAGCCGCCCCGCGCCCCAGCTGCAGCATGAACGGCACGTTCTCGATCAGGAGCCAGCGCGGACCCTTCTTCCGCTTCACCAACCGGAACACCTCGTCGACGAGGCCGGAACGCGAACCCGTGATGCCGGCGGTCCGGCCGGCCTGCGAGAGGTCCTGGCACGGGAAACCGGCGGCGACGAGTTCGATGTCCTGGGGGAGGGAACGTAGCTTGGTGACGTCGGAATGCACAGGGACGTCCGTGAATCGGGTACGCAGAACCGCCTGGGCGCCCGGGTCGATCTCACAGAGCAGTTCGGTGTTCCAGCCGTGCTCTCTCAGACCCAACTCGAGCCCGCCGATACCGGCGAACAGGCCCACCATGCTCCCGGTTGACGTCACGGCACCCTTCCTCACGAACCAGTCACCCGAGAACGTTACTCGAGAACTGTGCCTGCTTTGACCAACGACCCGTGAGTACTTGTTAACCGCGGGGGGTTAATAAGTACTCACGGGTGGCGAAGCCACATAGACTTCCAGTAGGTGGGAGCACAGGGAGGCGCCATGATCTCGGGTTTCCGGATCTCGGGTTTCCGGAACCGGTCGCACCTCCTGCGCGACGCCCAGGGAAGCGGCCTCGTCGAAGCGTTCGTCATCATCGGGATCGTCACGATCCTGCTCACCCGCGCCTACCTGCACCTCACCGGTTACCCGCAGGTCGGGGGTTCGTCGCTGCACATCGCGCACGTCCTGTGGGGCGGGCTCGGCATGGTCGTGGCTCTGGTGACCGTGTTCTCGTTCCTCGGGATGAAACCGCGCGTCCTGGGCGTGGTGATCGGCGGCATCGGGTTCGGGTTGTTCCTCGACGAGATCGGCAAGTTCGTCACCAAGACCAACGACTACTTCTACCGGCCGTCCGTCGCGATCATGTACGTGGTGGTCGTCGTGTTGCTGCTGGTCAACCGGTCGCTGCACGACGTCCGGCCGCCGACCCCGACGGAGGACGTCGCCAACGCTGCCGCCATCGCGCTCGGCGGCCTGGACCGTGGTCTGGACCGCGTGCGCCGGGAGCAGGCGCTGGCGCAACTGCGCCGGGCGGCCGCCGCCGGCGCGGACGAGGCGACGCTGGCATCGGTTCGGGATCTGCTCGCCCACTGCCCGGACCGGAACGGCCGGACCGTGCCCACGGCCCGGGAGCTGGCCCGGCGCGCTACCCCCGCCTTCGCCAAGGGGCCCGGCATGCTGTGGACCGCGGCCGTACTCCTCACCCTGTTCTCCACCTTGGGACTGCTCAGCGCCGTGGTCACGCTCGACGAGGACCTCCGCGGCGACGAAGGAACGGACATCACGACGGTCGGCCAGCTCACCGGGTCCGCGATCGCGTTCGTCCTGTGCTGGTCGGCGATCGTGCGACTGCGGAACGGGAAGCTGTGGCCGTTGCAGTTCCTGCGGGCCGCGGCCCTGGTCACGGTGTTGCTCACCGAGGTGTTCAACTTCGTCGCCCAGGAGTTCGGGGCATTGCTGAACGTGGCGGTCGGACTCGGCGCCCTCGTCGTCTTCTCGTCGCGCATCGCGGTCACGGAACGAGCCCGGGCATTGGCTCTCGACAACTCTGCTGCAACGAAACTCGGCCCGTTGCCACCCCGGGAGCCGTCGTCGCTTACCGTAGACAGGTGAGCATCCAAGCCTCCGGTGCCTCGACCTGGCCCGCAGTACTGACGTGGCGGGCGGACAACGCACCCCGAATGGAATCGGTGCGCGTCCAGCTCAACGGCGACCGCATCAAGGCAGCAGGCCGGATCATCGGCGGCGAGTGCCCCGAGCATCCGGCGTTCAGCGCGTCCTACGACCTCGTCACCGACGAAAGCGGCGTCACCCGCCGGCTGTCGCTGCGGACGTCCGTCGCGGCCGGTGAACGGCAGATGTCGATCAGCCGCGACGAAGAGGGCACGTGGATGGTGGAGCACGGCGCCAACCACCAGCGGTCCACGTTCGACGGCGCCCTCGACGTCGACATGGTGCTCAGCCCGTTCTTCAACGCCCTGCCCATCCGGCGGTACGGACTGCACCTCGGGTCCGAGGACGTCGAGGTCCCCGTCGTCTACGTGAACCTCCTGGACCTGCGGGTCGAGGGCGCGATCCTCACCTACAGCAGCGGTCCGGACGGCATCCACGTGCTGTCGCCGGTGTCGAGTTCCTCGGTGACCGTCGACCGTGACGGGTTCATCATCGACTACCCGGGCCTGGCCGAACGGATCTAGGCGGCGCAGCCGCCCGTGCGCCTTTTTGGTAGCTCCGGCAACCAGAAAGGCTCACAGGCGGCGGAGCCGCCCTCCCCGCCGACCCGCATCACGCATGTCGTCGATCCAGCCTTCGCGGCCGGGAACGATGCCGGTGATCTCCCACGTCTCCTGGTTGTCGTACGTCAGGCGAGCGGTGTGGCCGGCCTCGACGAGCGTCGCCGTCGACGACTGTTCCGCCAGTTCGGTCCGCGCGTCCTGCAGCAGTACCAGCGCCTCGTCCAGGGCGATCAGCAGGGCGTCCCGGTTGCCTTCGCACATGGCCCGGACGAGTCCGGGAGCGCTGCCGGCCACGCGGGTGCCGTCGCGGAACGAGCCGGCCGCCAGGCCGAGGGCTAGCGGTCCGCCGCGGGCACCGGTGATCGCGAGGGTTTCGGCCAGTAGGTGCGGCAGGTGCGAGATGCGTGCGACCGCCCGGTCGTGTTCGGCGGACTCGGCGGGTACGACGACGGAACCGCAGTCCAACGCGAGTTGCGCGACCTGTGTCCAGATGGCGGGGTCGACGCCGTCGTCGGTGCCGACCACCCACACGGCCTCCCGGAACAGGTCGGCGCTGCCGACGCTCCACCCGGACGCCGACGTTCCCGCCATCGGGTGACCGCCCACGTAGCGGTCGGCGAGTCCCTGACGGGCTGCCGCCGCTGCGACCTCCGCCTTGACGCTGACGACGTCGGTGATCGAGCAGTTCGGGGCGTACAGGGCGATCGCGGTGAGGGTGGCGGCGACGGCGGGCACGGGGACCGCGATCACGATCAGCGCCGACTCGGCCGACGCGCGCTGGAGCACCGCGACCAGATCGGTGTCGGCGTCGAAACCGTCCGCCCGGGCGGCGTCGACGGACGGCGCGGATCGGTTGTGACCCCACGCTTCGCGGCCGGCCCGGACCGCCGCACGCAGCAGTGAACCGCCGATCAAGCCCAGGCCGAGCACGCACACCGGAGGTGCGGAAGGGGTATCAGACACCCGAACAGGTTGGCACATTCGAGTGCGGACTTCATTTACCGGCACCCCGCGGGCTACCGTTGCGCTCATGGGTGCACAGCGCGCGGAAAACAACAGCGCCTCCTCGGATCGGGCAGAGGATCTGGAGGGCTTCGGTGTCGCGGTAGTACACGAGGAAGGCCGGTGGAAGGTCAAGGCCCTCACTTCGGCTGCTCTGACCAGTCTCAGCGTCGCGGAGGAGGAGCTTCGGGCCCTCCGTAGCGCGGGCGCGTTCTTCGGTCTGCTGGACGTGGACGACGAATTCTTCGTCGTGCTCCGGCCTGCGCCGTCGGGAACGCGTCTGCTGCTGTCCGACGCCACCGCGGCCATCGACTACGACATCGCCGCCGACGTCCTCGAGGCGCTCAACGTCGAGGTCCCGGACATCGACCCGGACGAACTCGACGACATCGAGCCGTGGGAGGAAGGCGACCTGTCGCTGCTCGCCGACCTCGGTCTGCCCGAACCCGTTCTGGCTGTCATCACGTCCGAGACGGACCTGTATCCCGACGAGCAGCTCGGGATGATCGCGCAGCGGCTCGGGTTCACCACGGAGCTGGCCGGGGTTCTCGACAAGCTTCCCCGGTAGTTCCACGCGCCGTGACTCTTCAGGACGACGAGCGGATGATCCGCGCGGCGATCGAGGCGGCCCGGGCCGCCACCGACGCCGACGTGCCCGTGGGTGCGGTGGTGTTCGACGCCGACGGTGTGGAGGTGTCGCGGGCCGTGAACTCGCGGGAGGCGATGTCGGATCCGACGGCGCACGCGGAGATCATCGCGTTGCGGGCCGCAGCGCGGGTGTACGGCGACGGGTGGCGCCTCGAGGGGGCGACGCTCGCGGTGACGCTGGAGCCGTGCACCATGTGCGCGGGTGCGCTCGTCCTGGCCCGGATCTCCCGGGTCGTGTTCGGGGCATGGGAGCCGAAAACCGGTGCCGTCGGCTCACTGTGGGATGTGGTCCGCGACCGCCGTCTCACCCACCGACCGCAGGTCAGGGGCGGTATTCTCGAGGACGAATGCGCCGGCATCCTCGAGGACTTCTTTCGTGAACGGCGCTGACCGGTTTCAAACTCTTTCGTGGGGTACTCGACACTATGTGGCCGGGTCCGCATGACCCGTGCTTCTCTGGAGACAGGCGCCGACGAGGCGCCGCCGGACCCGTCCCCGGGTTCGAAATCGGATTCACGGAGGTATCTCGTGGGAATCGCAGACAAAGCTTCGAACAAGGCGGAAGACCTCAAGGGCCAGGCGAAGGAAGCCACCGGCAAAGCCACTGGCGATCCGGACCTGCGCGACGAGGGCAAGGCCGACCAGGCGTCCTCGGCGGTGAAGGATGCCGGCGAGAAGGTCAAGGACGCCGCCAAGAACCTCAAGGACAAGCTGAGTTAAACGGCTTCACCTGGCGATTTCGGGCTCGGGCGTCACATCCGGTAAAGTCACCGGCGGTGGCGTGTCCGAGCGGCCTAAGGAGCACGCCTCGAAAGCGTGTGACGGGTAACCCCCGTCCGAGGGTTCAAATCCCTCCGCCACCGCCAAGGCTCCCCACCTGCACACGCAGGTGGGGAGCTTTTTTGTGTATCCGGGCCGGGGATATTCGTTAGCGTGTCCTGGAGGGAAGGGGCAGGCGACATGCGCATCGACTCGACGGGCAGAACGGCGCTGGTCACCGGATCGACGCAGGGCATCGGCGCCGCGATCGCAGCGGGCCTCGCCCGCTCCGGCGCGCGGGTGGCGATCAACGGCCGCACCGAGAAATCCGTGGGCAAGGCGATCGAACGACTGCGGGCCGAGGTCCCGGACGGCGAATTCGTTCCGGCGGCCGCCGACGTCACGACGGACGAGGGCGCGCGGCGGGTCCTGGAGATCGTTCCGGGCGTCGACATCCTCGTCAACAATCTCGGGATCTTCGGCTCCCAGCCGGCCCTGGAGATCGACGACGCCGAGTGGCGGCGTTACTTCGAGGTGAACGTGCTGTCGGCGATCCGGCTGACCCGCCTGGTCCTGCCCGGCATGGTCGAACGGTCCTGGGGCCGGGTCCTCGACATCGCCAGTGACTCCGCGATCGTCATTCCCGCCGAGATGATCCACTACGGGATGTCGAAGACGGCGCTGCTGGCGGTCTCGCGGGGCTTCGCGAAAGAGGCGGCGGGGACGGGGGTCACGGTCAATTCGGTGCTGGCCGGCCCCACCCACACCGGCGGCGTGGAGGATTTCGTCTACAGCCTGGTCGACACGGACCTGCCGTGGGACGAGGCGCAGCGCGAGTTCATGAGGAAGTACCGGCCGCAGTCGTTGCTGCAGCGCCTCATCGAGCCGGAGGAGATCGCGAACATGGTCGTGTACCTCAGTTCGGCGCAGGCGTCGGCGACAACCGGCGCCGCGGTGCGGGTCGACGGCGGCTACATCGATTCCATCGTCCCGTGACCGACGTTCACAGCCCTCTCCCAGGTCGTACCGAGTGACATCCATTGAAGCTGCAACTAGCCTGATCTCATGAAAAAGCTGTGGTGGTTGGTCGGCGCAGTCGTCATCGTCGTGATCGCGGTGCTGGTGGGCCCGTGGTTCTACGGTCAATTCATCGCAGAGGACGACGCACCGGCGGCCTCGGTGTCGACCGAGGGCGCGGAGGCGGCCACCGGAGTGGTCGACGGGCAGTGGACCGTCACGCCGGGGCAGGGTTCCAATCAGACGGCCGCGGGGTACACCGTCCACGAGATCCTCAACGGCGCCAGCGTCACCGTGGTCGGGTCGACGGGCGACGTGACCGGCAACGCGACCGTCGAGGGTGAGAAACTCACCGCGGGCGAGGTGACCGTGCAGGTGGCGACCATCGCGACCGATCAGTCCCGCCGCGACAACCAGTTCCGCGGCAACGTCATGGACACGGGCACGTTCCCGACCGCCACGTTCACCGTCGATTCCCCGGTCGATCTGTCGGGGCTGCCTGCGGACGGTTCCGTGGGAACGGTCACGGCCCAGGGAACGCTGACCCTCAAGGGGCAGTCGCGTCCGGTGACCGTCGACATCGACGTGCTGCGTTCCGGCGACGACCTCATCGCCTCGGGCAGCATCCCGGTCACCTGGACGGACTTCGGTGTGACGCCGCCGTCACTGGGCTTCGTGACCGTGGACGGCAACGGCACGGTCGACTTCCTGGTCAGCTTCGCGCGTTCCTGACGGCGCCCACCCGGGCGGCCCGAACACGTAGCCCAGCTTGTCGCGCCACGACGACGCCCGGCGCCAGTCCCGGACGATGGCACCGTATTCGCGGGTCTGCAGCTTCCAGATGTTGTAGGTGCCCACCGGTGTCGTGAGTCCGTAGGTGGGGCGGTGGGTTTCGGGTTGGAACGTGCCGAACATCCGGTCCCACACGATGAGGATGCCTGCGTAGTTGCGGTCGAGGTATTCGGGGTCGCAGCCGTGGTGAACGCGGTGGTGCGAGGGAGTGTTGAACACGAACTCGACGGGCCGGGGCAGCTTGTCGATGCGCTCGGTGTGGACGAAGAACTGGTAGACGAGGTTCACGGAAAATCCGATGAACACCATCCACGGCGGAATGCCGATCAGCGGCAACGGAATCCACATCAGGATTTCGGCGCTGTTGTTCCACTTCTGGCGGAGCGCGGTGGAGAAGTTGAAGTACTCACTCGAATGGTGCGCCTGGTGGGTGGCCCAGATCAGGCGGATGCGGTGCGCCATCCGGTGATACGCGTAGAACAGCGCGTCGACGCCGAGGATGAGGATCGCCCAGGTGTACCAGGCGTCCGCGGGTAGGTGCCACGGCGCGAGGTACACCCAGATGGCGGAGTACCCGATCAGGGCCAGTAGCTTCCAGAACGTGGTCGTCAGGATGGACACGGCGCCCATCGACATGCTCGCCCGCGCGTCGCGGCGCTCGTAACCGCCGCGCACCGGGCGGGACCGTCCGTCGGGGTCGAACGTCGCATCCTCGAGGTGCCGGGCTGCGAACCATTCGATGGCGAGGAACAGCACGAACGCCGGGATGGCCAGCGTCACCGGCTCGTGCAGGGGCGTCAGCAGCGCCGAGTTCCACGCCGACGTCACGGTCTCCCACATGCTGCTTCCTCCACACAAGACGATCGTCCAGTTCAATGTACCTCGGAGTGACACGCATCACTATCCGCCCTGATCCGGAGAGGGAAACAAAGTGCTCATTGGATGCGCACTTTGCCGCGGAGAATGAATTCCGTCAGCAAGAACGGATCAGTCGAAGGGATTCATCATGTTGCGAGGACTCACCACCGTCAGCCTCTTCGCCGACGACATCGCGGCGGCCCGCGATTGGTACAGCGCGCTGCTCGGTATCGCCCCCTACTTCCAACGCCCCGACTCCGAGAACCCGGCGTACATCGAATACCGGATCGGCGACTACCAGCACGAACTCGGCATCATCGACCGTCGATACGCCCCGCACGCAGCCGCGGACAGCCCGTCCGGCGTGGTGGTGTTCTGGCACGTCGACGACGTGACCGCCGCCGTCGAGAAGCTGCTGTCGATGGGGGCGAAAGAGAACGAGCCGCGCACCGAACGTGAGTCGGGATTCGTCACCGCCTCGGTCGTCGACCCGTTCGGCAACATCCTCGGCGTCATGTACAACCCGCACTACCTCGACGTCCTGGGTTCGCGCGGCGAAGCGTGAGTTGCCCGTTTTCATACTTGGATGGTAGGAATTCGGTGTGCACATCACCGCAAAGGTGGACTACGCCGTGCGGACGCTGATCGAACTGGCCGCTGCCGGGCCGTCCCCGTCCAAGGCCGAGTTCCTGGCACAGTCGCAGACCATTCCGCACAAGTTCCTCGAGGCCGTCCTCGCCGACCTTCGGCGTGGGGGACTGGTCAACAGCAGACGCGGACCCGACGGCGGCTACTGGCTGGCCCGGCCCGCCGAGGACATCACGATCGCCGACGTCATCCGGACCGTCGAGGGTCCGCTCGCCTCGGTGCGGGGGGAGCGCCCCGAGGACGTCGACTACTGCGGGCCGGCCGCCAAACTGCAGGACGTGTGGATCGCCGTGCGGGTGAACCTGCGGGCCGTCCTCGAGAACGTGAGCCTCGCGGACGTGGCGAACGAGCAGTTGCCGGGTTTCCTCACCACGCTGACGTCCGATCCGGGGGCCTGGGAGCGTCGCACCCGGCCGGCTACGACGGCTGACGAGGGCGCAGCGCGCGGCTGATCGTCCGGCCGGCCGCACGCACCAGCGGGACCAGCGCGTTCAGCGACGCGTTCTCCGCCGGCACCACCAGCGACACGGCCGCGACCGCCGCTCCGGGACGCTCGAAGATCGGTGCCGCGACGGAGACCGCGTCCATGGTCACCTGACGATCACTGATCGCGACCTCGGATCGGCGGATCTCGGCGAGCGTCCGCCGCAGGACGACGGGGTCGGTGACGGTCCGCTCGGTGAACTTCTCGATCGGCCCGCTCAGCACCTGCTCCTGCACGTCGGCGGGCATGTACGCGAGCAGGGCAAGGCCGATACCGGACGCCGTCAGCGGGAACCTGCCGCCGACGCGGGTCTGGACGGGCACGGCCTTCTGTCCGGCGATGCGTTCGACGAACACGACCTCGGTGCCCTCGGCGATGCCGAGCTGGACGTTCTCCCGCGTGATCTGCGACAGGTCCTCCATCACCGGCATCGCCAGTTCGCGCAGCATCGTGCCGCGCGGGGCGAGCGACGCGATCTCCCACAGCTTGAGCCCGACCGTGAAGCGGCCGCTGCTGTCACGTTCGAGGGCGCCCCATTCGATGAGGTCGCTGGTCAGCCGGTGCACGGTGCTCAGCGGATATCCGGACTTCCGCGACAGATCGCTGAGGGTCAGCCGCGGTGTGGACGGGGTGAAGAGCTCGAGGAGCCGCAACGAGCGAATGGTCACCGATCCGGTGATCGCCATTGCTCGTTCTCCGTCTCACAGTTCCAGCGTCAGGCGTGGACAGCTCGCACGCGAGACGCAGATCATCATGGTGTCGTTGGCAGCCTGCTCGTCCGCGGTGAGCAGGGAATCCCGGTGATCGACAGTACCGCCGAGCACGGCCGTCTCGCAGGTTCCGCAGGTCCCTTCCTCGCAGGACGACAGCACCTGGACGCCGGCGGCGGTGACGGCCTGCAGGATCGACTGCTCGGGTGCAACCGTCACGGTCTTGCCGCTCAGTGTCAGCTCCACCTCGAACCCCTCGGCCCGAACCGGTTCCTCGAGATCCTTGGCCGCGAAGCGCTCGATGTGCAGCGCGCCGGACGGCCAGCTGTCGCAGTGACCGGTGACGGCGTCGAGCAGCGGCGCCGGCCCGCAGCAGTAGACGAGGGTGTTCTCCCGAACGTCGCCGAGCAGCCCCGGTAGGTCGATGAGGCCGTGCTCGTCCTCGGGGTGCACCACCACCCGGTCTCCGAACCGCTCGGCGAGTGCGTCGGCGAACGCCATCGAACTGCGGCTGCGTCCGCCGTAGACGAGGGTCCAGTCGGTGCCGGCGTTCTCCGCGGCGTGCGCCATGGTGAGGATCGGCGTGATCCCGATGCCGCCCGCGACGAACACGTACCGCGGTGACGGCTCGAGCTCGAAATGGTTGCGCGGTCCCCGGACCGTGACGCGGTCGCCCTCGCTCAGCTTGTCGTGCACGAACTGCGAACCGCCGCGCCCCATCGCCTCCCGCAGCACGGCGACGCGCCACGTCCCGGTCTCGGCCGGGTCGCCGCACAGCGAGTACTGGCGGGTGAGCTCCGGCGTCAGCACCAGATCGATGTGCGCACCCGGCGTCCAGGCGGGCAGGTCGGCTCCGGAAGGGTCGCGGAACTCCAGGACGACGACGCCGTCGGCGCCGGTGGTCTTGGTGGTCAGCTCCAGCTCGAGCACGGGTTCGGGTGGGGTAGGCATGGCGGTTTCTCCGGGATCAGACGGGAACGGGAGCGGATTCCGGCGCCGCGGGCGGCGGCGTGGCGGGCACCGGCGGATCGGCGGGGTGGTGTCCCTCGGGGTGGGCGAGCAACCACTCCCAGAGGGYGGCGGGTTCTTCCGCGACGTGGCGCGCGCCGCAGTGGCACTCGCCCTCGAGCAGGTCCGASCCCGGAAGCCAGACGATGCGCATGACGTTGGCGCCGCGGAGCATCCTGGTCGGTTCCACGGTTCAGCCCACCGCCGCGGCGGTCACGGCCTGCGGCGCGTCGACCAGCTTCTTCAGGATCCGGCGTGCGCCGAGGCCGCCGGCGTCGATGTTGATCGACAGCTCCTGGTAGCCGTCCTTTTCCGTGTCGAGCGCCTTCTGCAGGATGTTCAGCGCYACGACGTCCTGCATCACGACGGTCCGGTTGTTCTCGGCCAGGAACGTCGTGACGGYGTCGTCGCCGACCGCGAAGTCGCGGGCCACGGCCCAGAAGTCGAGGGTGGAATTCTCCGTCGACGGGGTGATCGCGTACACGATCTCGCTGTGGAACGCGTGCGGGTCGGAGCCGTCGTCGCCGGGCAGCGGTGCGCCGATCGGGGCGATGCGGCTGTGCAGCAGGTACAGGCACGGCGGCGTGTACTCGATGTCYTGCCAGCGGGTGATGCGTCCCTCGATGCCGGTGGACTTGGAGTAGAACGGCGGGCACTCGGCGTCGTCCATGTGCCGGGACACGTAGATGACGTTTCGGTCCTCGTCGATCTCCGTGGTGATCGGGGTTTCCGCTACCTCGGGGGTGCCGATGTAGCCGCCGTGCAGGTACGTCTCGTGCGACAGGTCCATCAGGTTGTCGACGAGCAGGCCGTAGTTGCAGTCGATCGGTTCCATGCCGCTGACCACGGTGTAGTCGGGGGAATCCATCCACGGTGCGCGGGGGATGCGGGYGGGGTCGCCCTGCTGGGGGTTCTGCGGGTCGGCGATCCAGACCCACACGAACGAGTCCTGCTCGACCACCTGGTACGAGCGCAGCCGGGCSGTGCGGGGAACGCGCGCCTGGCCGGGCACGAACACGCASCCGCCGTCGCTGCCGTAGGTGAAACCGTGATAGCCGCAGACCACCTTGTCGCCGTCGAGCCGGCTCGGCGCCTCGGACAGCGGGTACCGGCGGTGCACGCACCGGTCGCTCATCGCAACGGCCTCGCCGGCCTCGGTCCGCCAGAACAGGATCGGCTCCTCGCAGATGGTGCGGGAGAACAGTTCGCGTCCGACCTCACGGCCGTAGGCTGCGACGTACCACTGGTTGCGGGCGATCGTGGACATGGGGCCTCCGGAATATGCTGGGCTGCTGCGTTATTCGTGACGCCGGACTCGGTGGGGCGTCAGCGTCGTCTCCACCACTGTGCGGCACCGGAGGTGATCCACCACACTCGGTTTCCGAATGTCGGAAGGGTTTCGTCAGGGCTTGCGGACGAGGTAGGCGAACATCGTCACCGACATGTGGAAGTCGCCGCTGCGGGCGGCGGCGTTCAGCTGCTCCAGCAGCTCGGCGCTCTGCGCCTCGGTGATCGCCCCCTCGGCGATCGCGGCGGCCGTCATCATCTGGACGAGTGGGCCGGTCACATCGCCCGGATCCTGGATCAACGCCTCCGTGCCGATGTCCTCGACGACGAGCCCGGCGGAGGTGAGCTGCCCCGGGAGCCGCCGTCCGGAGTGCGGGTTCGCGGTGTGCGAGAGCATCACGTCCATGATCTTCTGCAGGACCAGGGGATCGCCGGGGTGCATGATCGCCGTGCCCCAGTCACTGTCGACGATGACACCTCGCCCGCCCGGTCGCAGAACTCGGGCCACTTCCGCCGCCGCGCGGTCCGGATCGCTCAGGTGCTGGAACACCCGCTCGCTCCGCACGATGTCGAGGCGGTCGTCGGGGAACGGCAGCGAATAGGCGTCGCCGATCACGAACTGCGCCGTCGAGCCCTCCACCCCGGCCCGCTCCCGGGCGAGGAGGGCCATGCCGGGATTGGGATCGAGTCCGATCGCGCGACCCGACGGGGTGACCGCGGCGGCGAGGGCCCGCGTCTCCGACCCCGTGCCCGATCCGAGGTCGAGGGCGCTCTCGCCCGGCCGCACGTGCAGGGCGGCAAACGACCACTCGCGCAGTCGCCGGATTCCCGGGCGCGCGGCCTGCAGGTCGAGGACTGCGGCGAGTTGGTCCAGGGCGGCGCGGTCGATCTCGTCCGCCCGGAACGACAGCGGCGCCGTCGGATCGGACATGAATCCACCGTAATGCCGCGGTGACTCCCGACACAGTGCTGCGCGGACTGTGGGCAAGAACATAAAAGTTGCACTGTCGCGCAAATTTGCAGAGCTCTGCAAGTTCTGTACCGTCGGTGTAGTGATTTCGGAAATCGGACTGCGGGACCGCAAGAAGGCCGCCACGCGCGCAGCCCTCAGCGGCGCCGCCGCACGCCTGGCCCGCGCGCTGGGCATCGAATGCGTCACTGCCGACGCCATCGCGTCCGAGGCGGGAGTCTCGACTCGGACGTTCCACAACTACTTCTCCAGCAAGGAGGAGGCGGTACTCGCGCACTTCGAGCAGTCCGTCCACGACTGGGTGGACCTGCTCCGCGCCCGCCCCGAGGACGAGCCGATCTGGGATTCCCTCGAGCACGTGGTGGTCCAGATCGTCACCGATCCGGCGAAACCGCTCGAAGAGACCGCGGTGATGATGGAACTCGTCGAGACCAGCCCCGCACTGCTCGCGAAGAAACTCGAAGTGCACCTGCGCGTCACCCGTCTGGTCGGTGAGGTGATCGCCGAACGCACGGGCACGAACATCGACACCGACCTCTACCCCAACCTGCTGCACCTGGCGGTCGGATCGGCGTGCAAGGCGTCGCTCGACCTGTGGATGAGCGGCAAGTCCGGTGCGAGCGGACCCGAAGAACTCGTCCGCGACGCCATGCGCCAACTCCGTCAGGGAATCCCGCAGCCGTAGCCGGCTGCCCCGAATCACTCTTCGTTCCACCGACTCAGAAGGAGCCTCTCGTGGCCACCTATCTCTATCGGATCGGCAGATTCGCCTACCGGCGAAAAGGTGCGGTCCTCAGCGTCTGGTTGGTGATCCTGGTCCTCATGGGCGTCGGGGCGGCAACGCTGTCCGGGCCCACGAAGGACTCGTTCTCCATCCCGGGCACCCCCGCGCAGCAGGCGCAGGACCTGATGGCCGAACGGTTCCCCGAGGCCGCGGGCAGCGACCCGATGAACGCCGTCAGCGCGCGGTACGTGTTCGCCGCTCCCGAGGGGCAGACCCTCGAGAGCGAGCAGAGCCGTCAGGCGATGGACGCGGTGCTCGCCAAGGTGCGCGGCATCGACCAGGTCCAGGACGCCGCCAAGGTCGATCCCGCCACCGCCTCGGGCGCCGACGCCGCGAAGGCACTGGTCAACCCCGTCACCGCGAACGAGCAGCTCGTCGAGATGGCGAAGTCGACCGCGGCCGACAAGGGAATCAGTGAAGACGCCGCCGTCGCGAACGCGCAGGCGCTGTCTCCGCTCAACGCCGACAAGACCGTCGGCTACGTCGAGGTGCCGTTCGAGGGCGGCATGGGCGACGTCGACCAGGCTCTGCGCGACCAGATCTCGGCCGCGGCCGACGCCGGCCGCAACGCCGGACTGACCGTCGAGATCAGTGGCTCCGCCGCCAACGAAGCCGAGCCGCCCGGCGGCGCCACCGAACTCGTCGGTATCGGCGTGGCCGCTGTCGTGCTCGCGCTGACGTTCGGTTCGCTGGTCGCCGCGGGTCTGCCGTTGATCACCGCGATCATCGGCATCATGATCGGCAGCCTCGGAATCACCGTCGCCACCGGCTTCACCGACCTCAGCTCGATGACCCCCACGCTGGCCATCATGATCGGCCTGGCCGTCGCCATCGACTACTCGCTGTTCATCGTGTCCCGGTTCCGACACGAGCTTTCGCTCACCGACGACCGCTCGGAAGCGGCCGGACGTGCCGTCGGCACCGCCGGTTCCGCCGTGGTGTTCGCCGGTCTCACGGTGATCATCGCCCTGATCGCGCTCCGCGTCGTCGGGATCCCGTTCCTCTCCGACATGGGTGCGGCCGCCGCGTTCACGGTGTTCATCGCCGTCTCGATCGCCTTGACGCTCCTGCCCGCGATCCTCGGGCTGTTCGGGAAGAAGGCGTTCGCAGGCAAGATCCCGTTCCTCAGCAGTCGTGACCTCGAGGACGACGAGGGCAAGCCGAGCCTCGCCCTGCGGTACATCAGTGCCGTGGTCCGCAGGCCCGCGATTCCGCTGATCGCCGGAGTCGTGGTGCTCGGGGCGCTCGCCATCCCGGCGACCGGCCTGAGCCTGGCCCTCCCCAGTGAGGGCACCGGCGACCCCGCCACCAGCTCCCGGCAGGCCTACGACCTCGTGAGCGAAGGCTTCGGACCCGGCAAGAACGGTCCGCTGCTCGTCGTCGTCGACGCCAAGGACGTCACCACCGGCACGCCGTCGGCGGCGTTCGGGGAGGTCGTGAAGACCATCACCGCGCAGGACGACGTGTCCAACGCTCAGGTCGTCGGCGTGAACAAGGCCGGCGACACCGCGCAGATCCTGGTGACGCCGAGCAGCGCCCCCAGCGATCCGGCGACGATGGACCTGGTGAACAACATCCGCGGTGCGGAGGCAGAGCTGCACGACTCGATCGGCGTCAACTACGGCGTCACCGGGCAGACCGCGCTCGAAGGCGATGTGTCCGAGACGCTGCAGGACGCGCTGATCCCGTATCTCGCGGTGGTCGTGGGCCTCGCCTTCCTCCTGCTGCTGCTGGTGTTCCGCTCGGTCCTCGTGCCGCTGACGGCCACACTCGGCTTCCTGCTCAGCGTCGCGGCCACGTTCGGTGCCACCGTCGCGGTGTTCCAGGAGGGCTGGGGCGGCATCATCTCCAACCCGCAGCCGATCGTCAGCTTCATGCCGATCTTCCTGATCGGCGTCGTGTTCGGTCTCGCGATGGACTACCAGGTGTTCCTGGTGACCCGGATGCGGGAGGAATACGTCCACGGCGCGACCGCGAAGCAGGCCGTCACCGTCGGTTTCAACCACGGTGCCCGGGTGGTCAGCGCCGCCGCGGTCATCATGATCTCGGTGTTCGCGGCGTTCATCGCCGAGCCGAACTCGTTCATCAAGTCGATCGGTTTCGCCCTGGCGGCGGCCGTGTTCTTCGACGCCTTCGTCGTGCGCATGGTGATCATCCCGTCCGTGATGGCATTGCTCGGCGACAAGGCGTGGTGGCTGCCGAAGTGGCTGGACAAGATCCTGCCCAACGTCGACATCGAGGGCGAGAAGCTGAAGAAGGTTCTGCACGACGCGGACGAGCCGCTGCAGCCCGTCCGGTAGGCGCTTCGCGCCCGTGCGCCTTTCTGGTAGTGCGTGCTACCAGAAAGGCGCACGGGGCCGGAGGCCCCGAAAATCCGCGGGCCTGCGGTCGTTTCTGTTGGTAACCTTCGGACATAATGATGACCCGCCAGGATCGCTGCCCATGTTGAATGCCCTGCTCACCACGTACCTCCGCCCGTACAAGCGGGACCTCACGGCGGTCGTCCTGTTCCAACTCGTCGCGACCGCGGCAGCCCTGTACCTGCCCAGTCTGAACGCCGATCTCATCGACAACGGCGTCACCAAGGGCGACACCGGGTACATCCTGTCCACGGGCGTCATGATGCTGCTCGTCACCGTCGTGCAGATCATCTGCTCGATCGGTTCGGTGTTCTTCGGCGCCCGCGCCGCAATGGGTTTCGGGCGCGACGTGCGCCGCGCCGTGATGCATCAGGTCGGGAGCTTCTCGTCCCGCGAATTCGGCCGCTTCGGCGCGCCGTCCCTGATCACCCGCAACACCAACGACGTGCAGCAGGTGCAGATGCTCGTCGTGATGAGCTGCACGATCCTGGTGATGGCGCCGATCATGTGCGTCGGTGGCGTCGTGATGTCGATCCGCGAGGACGCCGGGCTCGCCTGGATACTGGCGGTCACCGTGCCGGTACTCGCGCTGTCCATGGGTTTCGTGATTTCGCGGATGGTGCCCGCGTTCCGGGAGATGCAGACCCGGATCGACGGGGTCAACCGGGTGCTGCGTGAGCAGATCACCGGTATCCGCGTGGTGCGGGCGTTCGTCCGTGAGCGCTCCGAGGTGGCGCGGTTCGGCGACGCGAACGAGCAGCTCACCCAGACCGCCCTGCGGGTGGGCAGGCTGACGGCGGTGATGTTCCCCCTCGTGATGGTCATCGCGAACATCACCAGTGTCGCCGTCATCTGGTTCGGCGGACACGAGATCAACAGCGGCACCATGCAGGTCGGCTCGCTGACCGCGATGCTCAGCTACATCATGCAGATCCTGATGTCGGTGATGATGGCGTCGTTCATCGCGATGATGGCCCCCCGTGCCACCGTCTGCGCCGAACGCATCGGCGAGGTGCTCGCCACCGATTCCACCGTCGTGCCGCCGGTCGACGCAGTCACCGTGCTGGAGAACCCCGGTGTGGTGGAACTGCGCGACGCCCAGTTCAAGTTCCCTGGTGCCGACGAACCGGTGTTGCGCGACATCAGCTTCCGCGCCGAGCCGGGCAAGACCACCGCGATCATCGGCGGCACCGGTTCCGGTAAGACGACGCTGCTGTCGCTGATCCCTCGCCTCATCGACGCCACGTCGGGTTCGGTCACCGTGTCCGACACGGATGTGCGCCGCATCGACCTCGACGTCCTGCGGTCCGGCATCGGACTCGTTCCGCAGCGGCCGTACCTGTTCTCGGGCACCGTCGCCACCAACCTCCGGTACGGCAAACCCGATGCCACCGACGACGAACTGTGGCGGGCACTGGAGATCGCGCAGGCCGCCGATTTCGTCCGCGCGATGCCCGAGGGTCTCGACACTCCGATCGCGCAGGGCGGAACGACTGTCTCCGGCGGTCAGCGACAGCGACTCGCCATCGCGCGGGCGCTGGTCCGTCGTCCGTCGATCTACCTGTTCGACGACTCCTTCTCCGCCCTCGACCTCACCACCGACGCCCGCCTGCGTGCGGCGCTCAAACCCGAGACCTCGGACGCGTGCGTCATCGTCGTCGCCCAACGGGTCTCGACGATCGTGGAGGCCGAGCAGATCGTGGTCCTCGAGGACGGCGCGGTGGTCGGAATCGGCACGCACGACCAACTGCTCGAGACGTGTCCGTGTTACGTCGAGATCGTCGAATCCCAACGATCGGTCCAGGAAGCACTATGAGCGATCGCGCAACCACCACCACCGCCGAAAGGCCCGCCGGCCCCCGTATTCCGGGACCGGTCGCTCCGGGTGCCCCGGGGTCCAAGCCGAACGACCTGTGGCCGTCCACCAAGCGGTTGCTGAGGCGGCTGGGTCCCCACCGGATCGCCGTCGGCATCGTTTTCCTGGTCGCTGCCGTGTCGGTGGTGCTCACCTCGATCGCGCCGCGGATGCTCGGTCAGGGCACGAACCTGATCTTCGACGGCATCATCGGCGCGCAGTTGCCCGCCGGGATGTCGAAGGATCAGGCCGTCGCCGCACTGCGGGCCGACGGGCAGAACACATTCGCCGACATGGTGTCCGGCATGGCCGTCGTGCCCGGTGTCGGTATCGACTTCAGCGCGCTCGGCCGGGTGCTGGCGATCGTGCTGGCCCTGTACCTGGGGTCGGCGGTGTTCATGTGGCTGTCGGGTTTCCTGCTGAACATCATCGTGCAGGGTGTCGTGAAGAATCTGCGCGCCGAGGTCGAACGGAAGATCCATCGACTTCCGCTGCGCTACTTCGACTCCCACTCCCGCGGCGACCTGCTGAGCCGGGTCACCAACGACATCGACAACGTCTCGCAGTCGTTGCAGCAGACGATGAGTCAGCTGATCGTGTCGGCGATGACGGTGATCGGCATCCTCGTGATGATGATCGTCATCTCGCCGCTGCTCGCGTTGATCGCGGTGCTGACGGTGCCGTTGTCGATCCTGGTGACCGCGCAGATCGCGAAACGGTCCAAGACCCACTTCGTGTCGCAGTGGAAGTCGACGGGAGCGCTCAACTCTCACGTGGAGGAGGCGTACACGGGCCACGAACTGGTCACCGTGTTCGGTCGCAGCCGTGAGGTGGAGGCCCGCTTCGAGGAGCAGAACGAGGCGCTCTACCAGGCCAGTTACCGGGCCCAGTTCATCTCGGGCCTGATCATGCCCGCCATCATGTTCCTCGGAAACCTCAACTTCGTGGCCATCGCCGTGCTGGGTGGCATGCGGGTGGCGTCCGGCACGATGAGCCTCGGCGACGTGCAGGCGTTCATCCAGTACTCGCGCCAGTTCACCCAGCCCCTCACCCAGATCGGGGCGATGGTCAACCTCATGCAGTCGGGTGTGGCGTCGGCCGAGCGGGTGTTCGCCATCCTCGACGAGGACGAGGAGGAGCCCGACCTCACCGAAGCGCCCACACCGGCGGAGCCCCGTGATGCGGGTCGCGTCCATACGTTCGGCCGGGTGGAGTTCTCGGACGTGTCGTTCAGTTACTCGCCGGAGAAGCCGCTGATCGAGAACCTGTCGCTGGTGGCGGAACCCGGTCAGATGGTCGCCATCGTCGGACCCACCGGCGCCGGCAAGACCACACTCGTCAACCTGATCCTGCGGTTCTACGAACTCGACGGCGGCAAGATCCTCCTCGACGGCGTCGACATCGCCGAGATGTCGCGCGACGACCTGCGGTCCCGCATCGGCATGGTGCTGCAGGACGCGTGGTTGTTCGGCGGCACCATCCGCGACAACATCGCGTACGGACGTCCCGACGCCACCGAGGACGAGATCCAGGCAGCCGCACGGATCAGCTACGTCGACCGGTTCGTCCACTCGCTGCCCGACGGCTACGACACCGTCATCGACGAAGAGGGCAGCAACATCAGTGCCGGTGAGAAGCAGCTGATCACCATCGCCCGCGCGTTCATCTCGCAGCCGTCGATCCTGATCCTCGACGAGGCAACCAGTTCCGTCGACACCCGCACCGAGTTGCTCGTGCAGCACGCGACGGCGGTTCTGCGCAGCGATCGCACGAGTTTCGTGATCGCACACCGGTTGTCGACCATCCGCGACGCCGACCTCATCGTCGTCATGGAGGACGGTCGCATCGTCGAGCAGGGCAGCCACGTCGACCTGCTCCTCACACGCGGCGCGTACTACCGCCTCTACAACAGCCAGTTCGTCGGCGCCGAGGTCTGACCACCCGTGAGTACTTGTCAACCACGGGCGGTTGATAAGTACTCACAGGCACGCAGTGCTTCCCCCCGCTTCGAAGGTGGCGGTGTCGCAATAGGCGGCGCGCGGATAGTACGGACCCATCGTGGCGGCCGGGTCGGTGTGATCGTTCTGCGAAGCCTGCACCGACTGGGGGTAGAAGGCGTCGGACGGCAGCATGTACCGCAGGAACAGGACCTTTTTCGCGACGTCGGTGGAGCCCCAGGGGATGACGGTGACGGCCGGGTCGGACGCGGCGCGGGCGGGGACGTCCTGCGGTGCGGCGACGACGTACGTGTAGTTGCCGTCACCGTCGGTGCGTGTCTGGAAGTCGGCGGCGCACGCGACGACGGGGTACGGCGTCGCCTGATCGTTCTGGCACATCGACCAGTACCGCACCTGGCGGCCGGGTGCGGTGACGGGTTGGCCGGCACGGGTGTCGGGGAACGTCGGTGCCCGGCCCTGCACGACGACGATGCGTCCGGGCTGGTACGTCAGGCCGGCCCCGACATATTTGTTGTCGCCGTTGGGGAACAGGCCCGACGTGCTCGCGGGGTTCACGAACGTCGCCTCGGGCACGTTGCCGGGGAACGCGCCGGACGCTGCGCCGGCGATGATCTGGTCGAATGCGGCCTCCGCGATCTGTCCGAGTGGTCCGTTGTCGTTGGCGGCGGGATCGAATTCGGATCCGCATGTCGGCACCGGCGACGTCCGGCCCCCGAACGTCAGCGTCACGTCGGGTAGTGGAACACCGCCCGTCGGAGATGCCGGGTCGTCGGGCACGTACACCCGGATGATGAGGAAGCCGACGGGTACCGACTGCGTGTCGGCTCCGGCGGGCAGGGCCTGAATCTGGTTGCGGGAGTGGTCGGCCGGACCGGTCACGACCGTCGCGTGCCAGCGCTTCTGCGTGGCGGGCAGGGCACCGGCGGCGGCGTCGGCGAACGGGTTTTCGCTGCCGGGGTCGGGTCCGATCTGGTTGTCGCGCAACGTGTCGACGGTGTCGAAGTTCGTCCCGTACGTATTGAGCGAGAAGTACCGGGCGGCCGGGTAGGTGCCGCTCAGTTCGATGGTGTCATCCGGCCCCAACGCGTAGGGCAGCACCCAGTACGTCGCGTTGGCGTCGGGGAAGGCGACGTCGAGCACGGTCGAGTCGGACATGAATTGCCACGCGCACTGCGCGGTCGGTGGGGGCGCCGCGGACGCGAGGGAGGTGCCGCCGGACCACAGCAGCAGAACCAGCACGGCGGCAACGACTTTCCCGGCCATAACCGTCAGAACACCTCCCCGAACGCGGTCAGCTTGTCGATGCCCTCGCGGTCGATCTCGCCGGGCGTGTACCGGTTGATCAGCTGGATGTAGGCGAGGTAGCGGGCCATCGCGTCGGCACCCTGCTGAGCGAACGCCGGGGGGAGCGGCGCGGCGAGCTGAGTCGGCAGGTACTGGGTCATCAGCTGCGCAGCCATGGCCGGACCGCGCGGGTCGTGATCGAAGGTGTTGTCGAGTTCCGCCCGACCGCGTTCGGTGGCGTAGTCGTAGAACTCGTACTGGAACGACGCCGGGTCGACGTAGGCGGTGGGCCCCAACCACTTCGAATACACCGCGACCTTCGCCTCGGGGGTGCGCAGCACGTAGATGTGGGTGGGGGAATTGTTCCAGTTGACCCCCTGCGGTGCGTGCTCGTTGGTGGCGAGGACGACGTGGTCGCGACCGGCCGCGGTGTTGCTCCGCAGCAGCGGCATGAGGTCGGCGCGTTCGGCATAGGTGGCGAACAGGTCCCCGGACATCCAGTTCCGGTCGCCGTGCCCGAGCGTCGCGAGCAGCGGCACCACGTCGACGCTCGACGTGAGCTGGCCGCGCGGGGTGTCGGTATCGCCGGTGAATCGCCCGGTCGGGTCGGCGACGATCAGCGGGATGTGGAATGCCTCGTCGTAGGCGGTGGACAACTTGCCCGCGACGAAGCCGTGCGCCCCGGCATATTCGCCGTGATCGGACGTCATGACGAAGACGGTGTTCGCCGCGACATCCTCCGGCAGCGAGTTGATCACCGTGCCGATGTGGTGATCGACCATCGACAGCACGTTGGTGTAACTGTCCAGGGCCCGCTCCCAGTACGTGTACGGCGCGAACGCGATGTGGCGGTCGGGATCGGTGCCCTGACCGTAGGGCTGGAGGTAGTAGTTCGACAGATTCTGGATGTCGTCGGTGACGCCGCCCCACACCAGGGCCTGGAACTCCCGGGCGAACACCTGGGTGCTCGGTTTCGACTGCAATGCCTTCTCGGGTTCCCAGTTCGGCGGCACCGACGGATAACCCAGGCGCGGAGGGTCGCTCTCGCCGGTGGTCACCGACCAGGCCCGCGCGGGACTGAGCGGGGGAACGTTGTTCGCGTACAGCGACTGATACCGTTCCGCTTCCGTTCCGGCCCAGAAGAACTGCTGGTCGTGGGGATTGACGAAGCTCGCAGTGAGACAGAACGGGCCGTCCCCGGGCTTCCGTGTCGACAACCACGCCGCGGCCTGGTCGGCGATGTGCCCGTCGAATTCGAATCCCTCACCGTTCATTCCGATGATGTCGGGCATGGTCAGTCCGTCGAACCCGTACTCCTCGAGGTAGCCGGGGGCGAGCCCGGAGTCCTCGTCGGGGGACGGCGACAGATGCCACTTGCCGACGTACGGCGTGACGTACCCCGCCTGCCGCAGCAGCTTGCCGTACGTCGGAAAGTCCCGTCCCATCGCGGGCGACGGGACGGGGGAGGCCCGATTACCGGTCCGTGTCTGCAGCATCCAGTTCTGCAGCGGATACAGCCCGGTGACGAAACACGCACGGCCGGGGCTGCACGCCACCCCGGCCGTGTAGTGCTGCGTGAACTTCACCCCGGGCGCCCACAGCGTGTAGAGGTTGGGCATGAACCGCTGCAGAAACTGGTCGGCAGTGGTGATCCCCGCGGGAAAGACCTGGGGAAACCGCATCTCGTCGACGACGATGAACACGATGTTGGGCTGCACGTAGTTGCTGGGCTGCCGGTGCAGCGGCTTCTCCGACGCGTCCGCCCGACGGTCGAAGAGGCCCGACATCACGGTCACCCCGCCGGCGACCGCCGCACCCGAGAGAAAGGTTCGCCTGTCGATCCGGTGGCCGGCCTGCTCGTCGCTCATGGCGGTTCCTCCGGTCGAAGGGATGGGATCGTCTCACTCTCTGTACCCACTATCGAACGAAGTAGTGATGTGTCGCCGGAAATGTCGCCCGTGATTGGATAGCCCCGTGAATGCCGTAGTCCCGACCCCGCCCGATCCGTTCTTCACCGTCGGCACCCGACTCGACGGGCAGCTGGGTCGTACCGGAACCATTCACACCCCGCACGGTGACATCGCGACGCCGTCGTTCGTGGCCGTCGGCACCAAGGCCACCGTCAAGGCGGTGCTGCCGGAGAGCATGAAGGAACTGGGCGCGCAGTCGCTGCTCGCCAACGCGTACCACCTGTACCTGCAGCCCGGGCCGGACATCGTCGACGAGGCCGGCGGTCTGGGCAAGTTCATGAACTGGGACGGCCCGACGTTCACCGACAGCGGCGGATTCCAGGTCATGTCGCTGGGCGTCGGGTTCAAGAAGGTCCTCGCGATGGAAGCGGTCGGGGTGCGCTCCGACGACGTCATCGCGAAGGGCAAGGAACGCCTCGCGACCGTCGACGACGACGGTGTGACGTTCAAATCGCACCTGGACGGGTCGCGGCACCGGTTCACCCCTGAGGTGTCGATGCAGATCCAGCACCAGCTCGGCGCCGACATCATGTTCGCGTTCGACGAGCTCACCACGCTGCTGAACACCCGCGGGTACCAGGAGCAGTCGGTGGAGCGGACGCAGGCGTGGGCGGTGCGCTGCATCGCCGAGCACGAGAAGCTCACCGCTGAGCGCGCCCATCGCCCGTACCAGGCGCTGTTCGGGGTTGTGCAGGGCGCGCAGTACGAGGACCTGCGCAGGCAGGCGTGCCGGGGGCTGGAGTCGATCACGGGGGAGAGCGGCCGCGGGTTCGACGGATACGGCATCGGCGGTGCGCTCGAGAAGCAGAACCTCGGCACCATCGTCCGCTGGTGCAACGAGGAGCTTCCCGAGCACAAGCCGCGGCACATGCTCGGCATCAGCGAGCCGGACGACTTCTTCGTGGCCATCGAGAACGGCGCGGACACGTTCGACTGCGTGAATCCGTCACGGGTCGCGCGCAACGCCGCGATCTACCACCCGGACGGCCGGTTCAACATCAACACCAGCCGCTTCCGTCGTGACTTCACGCCCATCGACGAGAACTGCGATTGCTACACCTGCGCGAATTACACCAGCGCCTACATTCACCATTTGTTCAAGGCGAAGGAAATGCTGGCGTCCACGTTGTGCACCATCCACAACGAACGCTTCACCGTGCGGTTGGTCGATCAGATACGCGCCAGCATCGAGGGCGGCTACTTCGACGAGTTCAAAGCCGAAACCCTGGGCCGCTTCTACAGCACGTGAGTGGGAAAGCGTCCTCGGGCACACTTTCCCACTCACGTGGGGGTCAGAGCTGGTAGGTGGGTTCGCGCTTCTTCACGTACGCGATGACGCGGTACGTGATCGGCATGACCAGTACCTCGACGAGGGTCTTCCACAGGAATCCGACGATCACGTAGTTGACGAAATCGCTCCACGTGCTGATGCCGATCGCGCCTGCGGCGATGGAGCAGAAGATCAGGGTGTCGGCGAACTCACCGACGATGGTGGACCCGATGAGCCGCGCCCACAGGTGCTTCTCCTTGGTGCGCTCCTTGATCAGGACCAGCGTCACCGAGTTCAGCATCTGCCCGACGAGGTAACCGGCCAGCCCGGCGAGCAGCAGTCGCGGGTAGACGCCGACGACGGACCGCAGCGCCTCCTGGTTCTCGTAGAAGTCGGCGGACGGCAGCTCGATGAGGAGCCAGAAGCAGAACGCCGCCAGGATCAGGGCGCCGAAGCCCAGGTAGATCGCTCGACGCGTCGACTTGAACCCGTACACCTCGCTGAGGACGTCGCCGAGAATGTAGGCGAGCGGGAACAGGAAGAAGCCGCCGTCGGTGATGACGGGCAGGATCTGCAGCGGCCCGATGGTCAGCGACGAATCGGCGAAGAACGCGACGCCCTTCGTCGCGCAGATATTCGAGATCAGCAGCGTCGCGGTGAAGAGGGCGACGAACGTGGGGTAGTACCCCCGGCTGACGTGCGCGAACGTCGCGTGGTCGTCTGGTTTGGTCTGCTGATCTGAGGCTGTCACGCCGCAATCCAAGCACCTGCAGGTGGAAGGGCGCGAATCAGGAACGGGTGAACGTACCTTTTGTCCGATCTGACGCGACGAAAGATACGTTCACCCGCACGGTAGGACGGGTTCGGACTAGCCCTGAACGACGCGCGTGCCGCCGGCCAGTTCGTCGTGCTTGCCCTGCTTGGTGGGGCTGCCGTTGATCGTCACCCCGATGACGATCGCGGCAACGACGCCGAGCAGACCGAACAGGAACCCGAGGAGGGGGAACCCGCCGAGCGCGGACAGGACGTAGAAACCGTTCCTGGTCAGCGACTGCTGCTGGGTGGGGAGTCCGCCGGTCGGGCCCTCGACGCGCAGACCCAGGAGCTGCTTGCCCAGGGTCTGCCCCCTCGTCGTCTCGAGGAAGACGAAGTAGCCGACGGCGGCGGCCGCGGTGAGGATCGCGCCGAGGACGCTGCCCAGGAAGTTGCCCAGCACCAGCGCGAGGACGGTGCTGACCACGGCCATCGGGATGCCGACGATCAGGCCGTCGATCACCCGTGCGCCGAGGCGGGGAAGAAGTTCACCGGGACGGGACGGGTCGAACCCGAGATCCGGCTGCGCGAACGGCTGGGTGCCGAACTGCTGCGCCGAATCGAACTGCGGCGGTGCGCCGAACTGCTGTCCGTACTGCTGCTGCCCCGCCCCGTTGTAGTGCGGTTGCCCGTACTGCTGCCCGCCGAACGGCTGTTGTCCCTGGCCTGGATCGAATCCACCGGTAGTCATGTGTTCCCCCTCGAATCTCGAGTCCTGAATGTCTCGGATGACGCCTGAGCACCTTACGCAAGGGGTGGAAGTGACTCGAGTGACGGGAGTGGCAAAACGGGTGAGCGTACTTTCCGTCCGCGAAGGACAGGAAGCACACTCACCCGTGGGAGCGAGCGGTCAGGCCGCGACGTAACGGCCGGTGAGCACGCGGTACGCGTAGGTCGACGCGATGATCGTGATCGGGATCGAGACGAGAAGTCCGACGCCGCAGAGGAGTGCACCGACGATGTTGATGCCGACGAGAGCGAGGGCCAGCAGCAGCACCGGGCCGACGTTCTGCGAGATCACGCGGAAACTCGACTTGATGCCGGTGATCGCGTCCTCGTTCTGATCGATGACGAACTGCAGCGTCCACCAGGTCAGGAAGATGACGATGAGACCCGGGATGATGAGCAGGACGAAACCGATGGTGGCGGCCACACCGATGATCACGCTGGCGATGATGATCGCCCCGACATTGGTGAACTGGAAGAACGAACCGAACGCCGGCTTGTTCCCGTCCACCTCGTGCAGTGCGCCCCGCACGAGAGCCGCATTGATCAGATAGCCGACGATGGTCGTGACGATCGTGCCGATGATGCGCCACACCGAGAACGCCGCGCTCATGTCGGACGACGTGCTGAAGCCGCCGAAGACGAGGTTCAGCACCACCTGGATGATGGCGGCGATCAGCAGGATGCCGATCCAGATGAGCGCGTTGTCCTTGAATTTGTTCCAGCCGTAGCCGATCGCGTCGCCCACGGAGAACTGCCCCGGCGTCTGCCCGGGCGTGCCGTAATCCGACATCGGCGGAGGCGGCGGATATCCACCGGGCGGCGGTCCCTGGGGCGGCGGGTAATTGCCCTGCGGCGGCGGGTAATTACCGGGAGGCGGCGGATAGTTTCCGCCGGGAGGTGGTGGATAGTTTCCGCCGGGCGGGGGCGGGTAGTTTCCGCCGGGCGGCGGTGGCGGATATCCGCCGGGCGGCGGTCCCTGCGGCGGCGGAGGGTAATTCCCCGGGGGCGGCGGATAACCACCGGGCGGCGGTGGAGGATTGCCCCGCGGGGGGTATCCGCCCTGGTCACCACCTTCAGGTTTGTCGTTAGGGTCGTATCCACCAGTCGTCATGTGATCCCCTCAGCAAGAGTTGAATGCTCGCGCGTGACAGTGCGAATAAACACTACGTGGACAATCCTTTACTCGCCTCCCTTTGGTCTGCTTCTTCTCCTGCGGTTTTGATGCTTTACGCTGGTTATCGTGACTAATTCTGGGGGATCGGACGATTCGAATCCGTACAACGGGCAAACACCACCCACTTATGGCGAGGTTCCCGGCTTGCCGCGCGACGGATACGGGGTCGACGAATCCGGTTATCCCACCTATTCGGCGCCCACCGAGAAGTACCCCGACTATCAGCAGCCGGGCGCGTACGGGACTTCTCCGAATCCGTATGCCGCGCCGAATCAGAATCAGTACGGCGGCGACCAGTACGGGGCGCCGAACCAGCAGTACGGGACGCCCAACCCGTATGCCGCCCCGAATCAGTACAGCGCCCCCAACCAGTACGGCGGCGCGCCCAACCAGTACGGGGCTTCGGGCCAATACGGCGGTCCCGCCCCGCAGTACGGCGCACCGAACCCGTACGGCGCGCCCTACCCGCGGCCGCTGGGGACGAACGGTCTCGCGATCGCGTCGCTGATCACGTCGATCGTCGGCGGATGCTTCTACGGCCTCGGCTCCATCGTCGGCATCATCCTCGGCATCATTGCGCTGGGCCAGATCAAGCAATCCGGGCAGGAGGGCCGCGGACTTGCGATCGCCGGAATCGCCATCGGCGGCGCCTACGTCGTCGGCTGGATCCTGTTCTTCCTGATCATGGTGATTGCTGCGGCGTCGGGAGCCTGACCACCCACGGTTCGCGGTGCAGGCGGGCCGGGTCGAACCGGTCGAGGAGTATCCCGAGATCCACGACCTCGCCCGGTTCCGCGAGCGCGAGTGACGTCGCCAGCACTCCGAGGACGTCGCTCGGGGTGCGTCCCAACGCTTTCTGGTCGGCGAGCGTGACGGCGCCGTCGCGTTTCGCGAGCCGTTTGCCGTCCTCGTTGAGTGCGAGGGCCACGTGCGCGTAGGTGGGGGCGGTCAACCCGAGCAGCCCGGCTAGGTAGGCCTGGCGGGGCGCGGACGAGAGCAGGTCGTCGCCGCGCACCACCTGATCGATTCCCTGGGCGGCGTCGTCGACGACCACGGCGAGGTTGTAGGCGGGTGTCCCGTCGCCGCGCCGCAGCACGAGATCGTCCACCATGCCGGAATAGCTGCCGTGCAGGACGTCGTCGATGGTGAACGACGTGACGCCGGCGCGCAGCCGCAGCGCGGGGGGTCGGCCGCCGGCGAGCCGGTCTGCGCGTTCGTCCGGTGTCAGGTTGCGGCAGGTCCCCGGGTACGCGCCCTGCGGTGCGTGCGGCGCCGACGCGGCTTTGAGGATTTCTCTTCTCGTGCAGAAGCACTCGTACGTGAGGCCGGCGGCGTGGAGTTCGGCGATGGCAGCGTCGTACCGCGACAGTCGGTGCGACTGCGACACGACGTCGCCGTCCCAGTCGAGGCCGAGTTCCGCGAGGTCGGCCAGTTGCCGGTCGCGGGCGCCCTCGCGGACGCGGTCGAGGTCTTCGACGCGCAGGAGGAACTTCCGGCCGGTGGACCGGGCGAACAGCCACGCCAGCACGGCGGTCCGCAGGTTGCCGAGGTGCAGGTCGCCGGACGGGCTGGGCGCGAACCGCCCCGCGCCCCCCGCCCGATGTGACAGCGGTTCACTCTGACGAGACGGATGTGACATCGGCCGAGGGGTCAGCTGGCCAGTTCGATCGACGACGACGGCACGACGTCGGCGCCCTGCAGAATCATGCCGATCTGAATGTCGAGGGCGTGCTCGAGGTACTCCGGCGGGTACAGCGCCGGACTGCCGATCGCATCGAGGGCAAGGCCGTCGACGGTGGCGAGGAGAAGCGCCGCACGGGTTTCCGCCTCCGGGGTGCCGATCCCGATGAGCACGGCGGACAGTCCGGTGCGGATGGTGAACAGGGTCTTGCGCCGGATCTCGGCGAGCGACGGGGAGGTCGCGGCCCGGACGGCGAATGCCGCCATGACGTGCGCCTCCCGCGACCGCGCCTCGTCGAGCGGCAGCAACTGGGACATCGCGGCGAACAGGGCCCGGGCGGGATCCCCGCCGCGCTCGACCTCCGACAGTCGGGCGAGGAGTTTGTCGACGAGGGTCCGCAGGGCGAACGCGAACATCTCGTCCTTCGTGGAGAAGTGGTGCTGCACGGCTCCGATGGACACACCCGCCCTCTTGGCGACCTCGCGCACGCTGGCGCCCTCGAGCCCCGACTCGGCCGCGACGTCGAACAGGGCTGCGGCCAGGCGTTCGGGGCTGGTGGACGAGTATCGGCGTTCGCGCATGCCTCGAACATTACTGACGTATTGAATCAATACATGCGTCAGGTGCCCGTGTTGCCGCGAGTGGCGGGTGTGACTTCGGTTATCGGCGGACGTACGTCAGGAAAATCATCCCGCTCTCGAAGGCGCGGCTCGCGGCCAGCCGGAACCGCTGAGGGCCGAATTCGCCGTCGAACAACGGAATGCCGGTGCCGATCGCCACGGGGTTGAGCTTGATCCGGAGCTCGTCGATCTCGGGTTGCACCGCGGCGGCGAGCTTGCCGCCGCCGCACAGCCAGATGTCCTTGCCGTCCTCCCGCTTGAGTTCGCGGACCTTCTCGATCGGATCGCCCGAGACGATCTCGACGTCCGGGTCGGGCGACTCGGTGATCGTGGTCGAGAAGACGTACTGCCGCAGATGCGCGTACGGGCTGGTCATGCCGAGGTCGAGGCCGGGCTGGTAACTGGCGCGGCCCATGAGCAGTGTGTCGAAATGTTTGTTGGGGGCGTCGATTCCCAGCGGTGCCCGCATGTGGGTGGGGACCGTCTCGGGGTACTCGGCGATCATCACGGGCATGTGATCGCCGTCGATCTCGAAGATGGTGCCGGTGGGGTCCGAGCCGTCGGCGCCGGCGATGAAGCCGTCGATGGTGGCGGCGGCGTAGTAGACGAGCTTTCGCATGTGAGTCCTCCCGTGGTCGGTAACAACTCCATTTGTAGTACTATGACTGAAGTGGTTGCAAGTCCTTTTCGTCGAGGAGTGTCGATGGCGCAGAATCCGGAACGACGTGCGGCTCTCGTGAACGCCGCGATCGAAGTGCTTGCGCGCGAGGGTGCGCGCGGCCTCACCTTCCGCGCCGTCGACGTCGAGGCGAACGTCCCCAAGGGGACGGCATCCAACTACTTCGCCAGCCGCGACGACCTGTTCGACCAGGTCGGCAAGCGGATTCACGAGCGGATGGGTCCCGACCCCTCGGTCGTCGAAGAAAGCGGGCGCAAGCCGCAGAATCTCGAGCTCGCGATCGAGTACATGCAGGGGCTGTTCGGCAGGATCACCCGCGACCGCACGGGCTATCTCGCGTTGCAGGAATTGCGACTCGAAGCGGTCCGGCGTCCCGAGTTGCGGACCACGCTGACGCGCACGATCTCCGAGAATCTGGAACGCGACATCGGTTTTCACCTCGACTCGGGACTGCCCGGTGATCGCAGCACCGTGCTGATGCTCTACCTCGCGATGAATGCGCTCATCGTCGAGCACCTGACGCTGCCCGGCGTGCTCGAGGGGGTCGACACGGAGCGGCTCGTCGCCGATCTCGTGACGCGTGCCGTCGCTACGCCGGACGCCTGAGCGCGTAGTCGTCCACGTACTCCTGCCCCGACAGTGTCATGAGGGCGTGCATCAGCTCGTCCGTCGCGGCCCGGACGACGTGCCGGTTGTCGCGTAGCTCGGCGAATCGGGTGAAGTCGAGCGGTTCGCCGACGGTCACCGTCACCTTGCCGAACCGCCACATCCGCGATCCGGCGGGGTTGACCTGCCGGGTGCCGTGCATGGCGACGGGCACGACCGGGGCGCCCGTCGCGAGCGCGACCCGGGCGATTCCGGTCTTGCCCTTGTGGAGTCGGCCGTCGGGAGACCGGGTGCCCTCGGGGTAGATTCCCCAGACCTTGCCGTCGTCCAGGATCTTCCGCGCGGTGTTCAGTGCGGATTCCGCCGCGGAGGCCCCGGATCGGTCGATCGGCACCTGGCCGGCCGCGGTGAAGAACCAGCGTTTCGCCCTGCCTTTCGTGCCGCTTTCGGTGAAGTACTCGCTCTTTGCCACGAACGTGATGCGCCTGCGCACCATCAGGACGAGGAAGAACGAGTCGACGACGGTGAGGTGATTGCTCGCCAGGATCACCGGACCCGACGCCGGGATGTGGTGTGCACCGTCGATCGCGGGCCGCCCGAACATGCGCAGCACCGGTCCGATCAGCACGTACTTGAAGATCCAGTACCACACGGTGAACTCCTCACTCGGGCGCCATTGCGCGAGTAGACATTGTCTACTCGCGCAATGATA
The DNA here is from genome assembly GCF_056402775.1 of Rhodococcus sp. P3_B8. Classification (NCBI taxonomy): domain Bacteria; kingdom Bacillati; phylum Actinomycetota; class Actinomycetes; order Mycobacteriales; family Nocardiaceae; genus Rhodococcus; species Rhodococcus sp. P3_B8. The sequence goes on along the minus strand of NZ_JBFUGT010000002.1, from coordinate 33,894 downwards.
GACACTGTCTACATGAGTGGAGAAGTGCAACCCCTGCGCGTGCGGCTGATCGACAGTGGCCGCGAATTGCTGGACCAGGGCGGCATCGACGCCGTCGGGCTGCGCGCCGTCGCCCGGCACGCGGGTGTCTCGCACGGCGCGCCGCGACGGTACTTTCCCACCCACAAAGCATTGCTCGCCGCGATCGCCGCCTCGGGATTCGCCGAACTGGCCGACGAGCTCCGGTCGGCGATCGCGTCCGAGTCGGACCCCCTCGCACGCGTGCGGCGGACGGCACGGCAGTACCTCTCTTTCGCCGACGCCCACCGCACCCTGTTCGAGTTGATGTTCCGGCACGACCTGCTCGAAGGGTCGGGCGAGGACCTGCGGCAACACTCGAAACCTCTGTTCGAGACGGTCGTCGCACTCGTCGCGGACACCGGCTCCGACGAGCCGCGCGTGGTCGCGTTGAACCTGTGGACCCAGCTGCACGGGGTGGCGACCCTCCGCGCCACCCGCAGCATCGAACTGATCGCCGGCGACTTCCACGTGGACAGCTTCGTCGCGCAGCTGATCGGCCTACATCTCAGGGCGTAGGCATGACGGCGCGCGGCAGGTCGGCCCGCAACTCCACATCGGTGACGAAGTCTCCGTCATCCGGCTGGTAGCGCCGCTGCGGATCGAAGTCCTCCACCCGGAAGCTGTCCAGCGTGGGGGAGTGCGTCGTGACGGCGAGGGTTCCGCCGTCGAGATCGAACTGCAGGAGTCGCTGGAACCCGGTCTCGCGGCGGCTGTCGACGGTGAAGTACTGGTAGTCGGCGAGCAACTCCACGACCTTCCGGTCCGTGTCGCCCACCTTCCGGTCGGTGACCGTCGTCTGCCCGTCGACATGTCCTGCGAGGACCAGGAACACCGTGTCGAAGGGAACGACGAGCCGGTTCCAGATCTGCTGTCCCGCACTGCTACCGATGTCGCCGAACCCGCTCATGCGCAGCGAGCCGTCCTCGTCCAGGTAGTAGTGGCTGCCGATCATCACGTTGCGGTCCGGGTGGTCGGCGAGCACGTCCTCGGCCCACTGCAGTACGTGCTCGGGCGGGTTGTAGCCGATGTATAGCATCAGGAATTTCGCGCCGGCGATGTCGAGCAGGTCGTAGTGCGCCGAATTGTCCGTGTCCGTGACGGATTCGCCCCAGTACGGCCGGTCGCGGTACCGCCACGGCCCGAAGAACTCGTTGTAGAGGGCGTGGTTCTTCTCGTGCTCGCCGGGAATGAGTCGTCCGCCGACGTTCCACAGGTTGTCGTGGTTGCCGGGCAGGACGCCGTAGGGAATGCCTGCCTCTTCGAGCGTCGCCATCGCCTTGTCCGCGACTTCGAACTCGGGCCGGGCGCGGGACTCGGGTGCGCCCGGGCGAATCCAGCTCTGGACGAGGTCGCCGGTGTGCATGGAATAGGCGATCTTGCGTTCGGCGGCGTTCTCGGCGGTCCAGCGGGTCATGTCGAAGTACACCTCCGGCCGGTCCCGCGAGACGTACTGGGTGTCGGAGATGTGCTGCAGCGCGAAGTCGTACGCGTTCGGGTCGGCGAACTGCTGATCGGCCGTCGCGTTGGCCTCGCGGAAACTCCGGTCGCGTCGCGGACCGTCGATGACGAGGATCTGCGCGGAGTCCTCGCCCTCGATCCGGGTGGTCAGGGTGACCGGACCGCCCGGTTCGGACGCCTGCGCCGTCGCGACCGGCTCACCCCAGCTCTGCGCCTCCTCGTCCCACACGTGCATCGCGAGGTCGTCGAGATTCACCGAACGTCCGTGCCAGGTCACGTCCGTGCCGGCGGGCTCCGGACCGAACCGGACCTCGTACCGCATGTACGGGTACTCGTCGAAGCGGTGGCTGGTGGCCGACATACCGTTCGACTCGTCACCCGGAACCCGCTGTGAGGGAGCGGCGTCGCCGGTGGTCCCGGCGAACATGACCGCGGACGCGAGCGGCGCCGAGGTGACGAGGCCACGCGCCGGCAGACCGGACGCGCCCCGGGGTTCGGGATCGGCCACCGCGACCACGTCACCGCCCAGCAGCGCCGCGGCCAGTGACACCGCCGTCAGCGCGGCAATCCTGCCCGGCACGCTCATGACCCGAGGTTACAAGCGCGACCGGGCAGGCGCTCGGGTCAGGCCTTGCGGCCTAGGAAGGCCAGGACCCGGGTCTGCTCGTCGGCGTCCGCGGAAACATCCACGGCTGGACCGCACACCCCGGCCGTGCGGATGCTCTCGCCCATCTGCTCCGCGACGCCACCCACCCAGGTCAGGTCGTCGGCCGGGATGGTCTCGTCGAGGCCGGTGGCCCGGGCGAGGTCCCAGCCGTGGATGACCAGGTCGAAGCAGTAGAAGCTGTCGATGGTCTTTCCGAGGTCGGTGCGGCCGAAGTGCCCGTCGTACTCGCGGCTCACCAGAGCCGGGTCGTTCAGGATCTCCTGCATGCCGTCGCGCGTGGCCGCCCATGCGGCAACCGGGTCGTCGTCGACGGACGGCGGTTCCGGCAGTTCCAGATCGACGACGGTGACGATGTAGCGCTGCGTGTCGATCACGTGCCGCACGACGTCGCGGGCCGTCCAGCCGTCACACGGGGACGCGTCGTCCCAGCGTTCGGCGGGCACGGATTCGACGCGCTTCGTGAACTTCGCGGCGAGGTCTCGGTAGTGGGCTGCGGGGGTTTCGGTTGTCGAGGTCATGCTGCCGATTCTTCTCCCGCCCGGGGCCCGAGGGCTTGAACATTTCCGACATCGACGACGGATTCCGTCCCGTGCCAGTCGGGGGCCTCACTGGCGAGGAGGTCGGACGGGGTGAGCGAGGAGATCCGCCGGCATTCCCGCGACAGGTGCGCCTGGTCGCTGTAGCCGGCGGTGGCGGCGAGGTCGGCGAGCCCGGCCCGCGTCCCCGACTGCGCCAGCGCCATGAACCGCTGCAGCCGCAGGATGCCGCGGAGGGTCGCGGGCCCGTATCCGAACGCGTCGTTGCATCGCCGCTGCAGTTGCCGCTCCGTGACGGAGGCGGCGTCGGCGAGCGCGCCCACGTTCCACGAGTGCCGGGCCAGGGCCTGCCGGACGGTGCCGATCAGCGGGTCCGCGTCCGGTCCGCGATTTCGCCACGCGCGCACGGCGTTCTCGAACAGGGCGATTCGTTCCGCGTAACCGGGCGCATTGTCGAGCCGGTCGGTCAGCGTCCGTTCCCACGTGGATCCGAGCACGTCCCCGAGACCGACCCGGATGTTGCGGACCTCGGCCGCCGACGTCCGCAGCAGATGCGAGGCGGCGCCGGGACGGAAACGGACGCCGACGGATTCGGTGCCCGGCGGCAGCGTGAACGACCACGCCGTGGTTTCGGGACCGCACACGCGGATTCCCACACCCCGGATCCACAGGATGTCCATGCACGCATCCGGCACCAGCAGATGCTCGCCCTGCGTGCGCGCGGACCACCCGCACACCAGGGTGCCGGTGAGATCGGGCGACGGTGCGGTCGGCGTGTACCAGCCCATGCACAGGAGCCTAATCACGGATACCGACACGTGCGGGCCCGTCACATCGCCCGAAGTGCCCGCACCGGCACGCAACTCGAGGTGAACTGTATGCACGGGTCCGCAGAGGTTCCCCGGAGGCCCGCCACTTCGCCGTCACAGAGAACGAGGACTCCATGAGACGAACATGGGCGCTGGCAGCGATCGCCGCCGTCAGCCTGACCTTCTCGAGTTGCGCCTACGACAGCACCGATTCCGGCGACACGGGCGGCAACGCCCCGGTGTCGCCGACGCCGACGTCCCCGCCAGCCGCGCCCGGCACACCCGTACTGAAGATGGGACCGACGACGCTCGGCGAGGTGATGGTCGACGACGGTGGCATGACGGTCTACGTGTACGACAACGACGAGGTCGGCTCCGGCGCCAGTTCGTGCCGGGACACGTGCCTGCAGTCGTGGCCGCCGGTCACCTCCGTCACCGAGAACCCGACGGTCCAGGGGTTGCAGGAAGTCGTCATCGACACCATCCCGGCGCCGGACGGCACCCATCAGCTCACCGTCAACGGACGCCCCGTGTACCGCTACAAGGACGACAACGAACCCGGCGACGCATTCGGGCAGGCGGTCGGCAGCGTGTGGTGGACCCTCGACTCCGCAGGCAACCCGGTCACGACAACTGCGGGCGGCGAGTAGCGCGGTCGATCCTCAGGTGGACGGTGACGGTCAGCGCTGCCGACAGGACGGCAGCGAACCAGAGGGCGTCGAGCCCGATCCAGTGGTGCGCGAGGGCGCCCGTCACCGCTCCCACCACCAGACCGGCCCACAGCGCGAAGTGCCGTAGCCACGCCCACCGCGGCCCGCCGAACAGTGCCCCGGCCAGCCGATGTCCCATCTTCACGAGCGCGCCCGTCATGTAGGTGAGACCGATGGTCACCTCGCCGTCGCGCTGGAAGAAGGAGTTCTCGGCGCCCATCGCGAGCAGCATCGCGCCGACGGCCACCGTGCTCGCCCCGACAGTCGCGGCCACCGCGCCGACGATCAGCAGTCCCGACACGACAGCGAGCACCGTCGTCCGGACGGGCAGGCGCCGACGATCGGACAGGTGCACGACCACGGCGCCGAGGGCGCAGCCGAGAACGAACATGCCGATCACCGCGGCAGCCGTCGCCGCGTGCGCCCACGCGGCGTCTGCGAACCCGACACTGAACCGGGTGAGGTTGCCGCTCATGAACGCGACGAAGAACCCGCCGAGCGTGATGAATCCCAGCGCGTCGACGTAACCGGCCAGCGTGGACAACACCACCGCCAGCGCGAGTATCCGCCTGCTGTCGTCGATCGGCACACCCCACATCAAACACCGCAGCCGACGACAGTGGCCCCCGATCCGGAGATCGGGGGCCACTGAGGCGTAGGTCAGGCGATCACGACGCCTGGCTCAGGAGGTCCCGAGGGCGGGTGCCAGCGTGTTGGCCCAGGACTCGTGCAAGCGGTCCTGCCAGTAGTTCCACGTGTGGAGGCCGTCGTCGGTGATGTGGGTCTGCAGCTTGGCGCCTGCGCGCTGCGCCGCGGGCACGAACACCTTGCTGCTCAGACCGGAGGCGGTCTCGAGGGGGACCGTCTGCGAGAACTTCACCGGGTCGAACGAGGCGCTGTCCGGGTCGACCGTCGGATCGCCCGCCGCCGAGCCTGCGCCGGACGAGATGTAGACGGACTTGCCGCGCAGCGCGCCGACGTTGAGCAGCGGGTCGTTGCGAAGCCACGCACCCGACGGCCAGAAGCCCCACATGTTCAGCGCGTTGCCGCCCATCTGAGCGACGGAAACCTGGATGCCCTGCGCGAAGCCGGGCGAGCTGGCCGTCGGGTAACCGCTGTACGACGCGACCGCCTTGTAGAAGTCGGGACGGTGAGTGGCGAGGTTCAACGCGGAGGTGCCGCTCATCGACAGACCCGCGACCGCGTTGTTCACCCCGTCGCTGCCGAACTGGGAAGCCATCACCGGGGGCAGCTCATTGGTCAGGAACGTCTCCCACTTGACGCGGCCGAGCTTCGGGTCGTCGCGCTGCCAGTCGGAGTAGAAGGTGCCGCCGCCGCCGAACGGGATGACCACGTTGACGTGCTTGCCGGCGAAGAAACTCTCCACGTCGGTCTCGATCAGCCAGCCGTTGTTGTCGTCCGGTGCCCGCAGACCGTCGAGCAGGTACAGGGTCGGCGCGGGACCACCGCCCGCGGCCTTGAGCACCTTGACGGGAATGTCCTTGTCCATCGACGGTGAATACACCGAGATCAGGGCCGAGTCGGCGTGGGCGACGCCGGTTCCGGCCAATACGGACACGAGGCCCGATGCCAACACTGCGACCAGGCCCACGATCAGTGCGCGGGTGCGACGAATCGCCATACGAATGTCCTTTTATCTCGAATCGACACACAGCACAGCGAACGCTGCACCGCAGACGATAACAGGAAGATAACGGGTTGTGCCCGCTGTGGCCAGGACTTTCGGCTCCGACAGGCGATCGGTCGTCGCTCGAAGACAGAAAAAAGAAACCCCTGCGAACCGCTTCTCAGCAGTTCACAGGGGTTCCTGTGGCGGAGGATAGGGGATTTGAACCCCTGAGGGCGTTAACCCAACCCGCGTTCCAGGCGAGCGCCATAGGCCACTAGGCGAATCCTCCGTGGAGGAGCATACCCAACGACGGCGGCTCACCGTTAAACGACCAGGTAGCCGCCCGTTCTAGGCCCACTTCAGCTGGCTGAGGGCATGCTCGGCGAGAGGGACGGACCGGTCGCAGGACGTGTCCGCGTTCGCGGTGGCGTCGAGACCGAATTTCGTCTCGATCGACAGGGTGCCCGCATCGGTGGTGACCTCGAGGATGCACTGGTACTTGCTCTCGGCGAGCGCGCGCCCCTCGAGCCCGCCGACGTCGATCGTGCGCAGCGGGTCGACCGGTTCCGGCGCGCTCGTAGTGGTGATCGTCACGGTGTTCAGCGCCTCGGGCTTGCCCCACGTGCAGGCGCGACGTTCGGGACTGTCGGTGGCGGTGCCCTCGCCGGCGCCTGCCGTGAGGAGCGGTGCGAGCGTCGCATCGTCCGCGAGCGTGCACGGCTCGGCCGCGTCCCAGCTCACCGCGTCCGACGTGGCTGCGTCGTCGCTGCCTCCGCCGCACGCCGACAGTGCTGCCACGACGGCGGCGAGTGTCACCGTGTGTGCTGTCCTTCTGAGTTTCATCCCGATCCTTTGCCGAAGGTGGCCGAATGCGGGGGCGACGGTAGCACTGGCCGTGGTCAGAGGTGCGGCGTCGGGCCCGGGCCGGGGTGGATCCCGACCACGTCTCGGGGCCGTCTACACTCTGTGGTGGATCCCGCGCGGCGCGCATCCTGTGAACTCCCCCAGGGCCGGAAGGCAGCAAGGGTCAACGGGCTCTGCCGGGTGCGCGGGGTCCCCTATCTTTCGCATACCCGACCCACGACGTCGGTGAGAGGCCGCTCCTGATGACCAACCAGACCCAGATCGGGTTGATGAGCCATGAGGAACTACTTTCGGAGCACGAGCGCCAGACTGCGAGTTACGCGCAGCTGAAGACGGAGAAGCTCACGCTCGACCTCACTCGCGGCAAGCCCTCGCCCGAACAGCTGGATCTGTCGGCGGCGCTGCTGACACTGCCCGGTGACGGCGACTTCCGCGACGGCAACGGCACCGACACCCGCAACTACGGCGGGCTGACCGGGCTGCCGGAGCTGCGCGCCATCTTCGGTGAACTGCTCGGCATCCCCGTCGAGAACCTGCTCGCCGGCAACAACGCCAGCCTCGAGATCATGCACGACAACGTCGTGTTCGCCCTGCTGCACGGCACCCCCGACTCCCCGCGCCCGTGGTCGCAGGAGGAGAAGGTCAAGTTCCTGTGCCCGGCACCCGGTTACGACCGGCACTTCGGGATCACCGAGACGTACGGCATCGAGATGATCCCGGTGCCGATGCGCCCGGACGGCCCCGACGTGGGCGTCATCTCCGAGCTGGTGGCGAACGATCCGCAGATCAAGGGTCTGTGGGCCGTCCCCAACTACTCCAACCCGACGGGCGCGGTGTACTCGGAAGAGGTGACGCGGACGCTGGCGTCGATGCCGGCCGCAGCCCCCGACTTCCGGCTGTTCTGGGACAACGCCTACGCCGTCCACCCGCTCGTCGGCGAGACGGCGCCGTCGCTGGACATCCTCGGGATGGCCGCGGAGGCGGGCAACCCGAACCGGCCGCTCGTGTTCGCGTCGACGTCGAAGATCACGTTCGCCGGTGCCGGCGTCAGCTTCTTCGGTTCCTCGACCGCGAACCTGGCCTGGTACCAGAAGTACCTCGGCAAGAAGAGCATCGGTCCCGACAAGCTGAACCAGCTGCGGCACCTGCGGTTCTTCGGTGACGCCGAGGGCGTGCGCGCCCACATGGAGAAGCACCGCGAGATCCTGGCGCCGAAGTTCGCGCTCGTCCTGAAGATCCTCGAGGATCGTCTCGGGGCGTCGAAGGTGGCGTCGTGGACGGAGCCGAAGGGCGGATATTTCATCAGCCTGGACGTCGTCGAGGGCACCGCGAAGCGCGTCATCGCTCTGGCGAAGGACGCGGGGATCGCGCTCACCGCCGCCGGATCGGCCTTCCCGTACGGCATCGACCCCGAGGACAAGAACATCCGGCTCGCGCCGAGCTTCCCCTCGATGGAGGATCTGGACAAGTCGATGAACGGTGTCGCGACGTGCGTGCTGCTCGCGGCCACCGAGTCACGCCTGGACCTGCCGAAGTCCTAGTAGAAGACGTCCGGCCGCTCACCCCTTGGCGGGTGAGCGGCCGGACGTGTCTCTACATCCTGGCGTAGCGCGCCATCACGAAGCTGTACAGCCCGTACGCGGCGATGCCCAGTCCCGCGAGGACCAGGAGGAACTGCCCGAACGGCGCCGAGCCCAGTGTCTTGACCGCGCCGTCGAGGCCGGTGGCCTTGGACGGGTCGGCGTTGACGACCGCCACGATCACCAGCACGCCCGCGCCCGCGATGACGAGCCCCTTGGCGACGTAGCCGACCACTCCGAGGGGCTCGACGAGCTTCGACGGGGTGCCCTTCAGGTCGTCCAGGAAGTTCTTCGACGCCCCCTTGTAGATGTGGTAGCCGCCGATCGCGATGGCGACGAGACCCACCACCACGAGAAGGATCTTGCCTCCCCCGGATTCCATGAGGCGTGCACTCATTCCGGCGTTCTGCTGACCGCTCGATTTACCACCGCCGCTCGCGAACTGGTACGCCGAGAAGGCGAACGCGAAGTAGACGACGGCCAGGCCGAACGCCTTCGCGCGGTCCAGCAGGGACGTGTCGTCGCCGTCGCCCCCGGAATTCTCGGTGACGTGGGGGCCGAGAACGGTCTCGGCGAGCCGCCACAGCGCCATCGCGATGAACGCGACCATCGCCACCCACAGCACGAACCGGCCACCGGGTTTGGCGGCCAGGGCGCCGAGGGCCCCGGACTGATCGGCGTTGCCGCCGGTGCCGAACGCCAGCTGAACGATGATGTACGCGATCAGCAGGTGGACGAAACCGCTCATCACGTGGCCGGCGCGCGCGACCCGCTCGAAAGTGTTGCTGTCGGTTGCCCTGTCGACGGCGCGGCTCATCCCGTTGGCTCGATTCGTTTCGTTCTGGGCCATCGGGTGTCCTTCGGGTTGTGTGAACGGACCGGAGTCCCTGTGACGTAGAGGTACCCGATATGGGCCGCGCCGACACGGGGTGAGCGCTATCGCACTGCGTTCGTGACCCGGTCGATCAGGTTGGACGCGCTGTAGTAGTCGAGGCGGAAGCTGTCCTTCCCGAGCCCGATCACCTGCTCCTTCTCCACGGACGGCGTCTCCCGCAGCGTCGGATCGGTAAGGAACCTGTCGGCGTCCGCTGCTTCACCGATCACGATGAACGTGGTGTTGCCGGGCACGGCTCGCGGCAGGTTCTCCTGCCCGGCCGGCACGACGTCCTTGCGGCCGGCCATGATGCCCTTGTCGGCGGCGGTGAGGTCGGACGGCAGCTCGGCGAGCGAGAATCCGAGGCGTTCCAGCAGGATGCCCTGCGCCGATTCGGCAGTGAAGATCCGCGACTCCTCCGGCGAGTTGTATGCGAGCACATTCACCGGGTTCGCCGCAGCGACCGTGTCGCCCAGCGCCGCTTTGGCGTCGTCGAGTTGCTGGTCGAATTTCGCGACGAGGGCGTCGGCCTGTGCCTCGGCCCCGATGGCCGCGGCGATCTGTCCGCTGAGGTCCTGCCACGACTTGTCGTCGTATCGCAGCACCACGACGGGCGCGATCTGCTTCAACGTGTCCACCTGATCGAGCGCCGAGTCGCCGCCGGTGGCGGACATGAAGATGAGGTCCGGATCGGCGGCGGTGATCTTCTCGACGTTGGGTTCGCCCTGGTACAGCGTGTCGACGCCGCGCTCGGCGGCGATGTCCGCCCACTGCGTGAACAGACCGTTCTCGTCGGTCACGTCGCTGGCTCGCTGCGCGCCGGTACCGATCAGTGGGGCGTCGAGGGCGAGCAGTGAGCCCGTGAGGGTGACGCTGGTGGACACGATCCGCTCGGGCTTCTGTTCGATCGTGATGCTGCCGGTCTCGTCGGTGACGGTGCGCGGCCAGTTCTGGTCGGACGCGGCGGTGGTGCCGGTGGTCGCGGCGTCGGAATCGGGATCGGATGAGCACGCGGCAGCGCCGATCCCGACGGCGAGGACAGCGACGGCTGCCAGTGAGCGACGAAGTTTCACGGTAAGACTCTCTTTCGCACGGGTAAGGAAGCTGATTTAGGCTAGCGTTACCTACATTCGAATGGGGAAGTGGATGCTGCAACGAGTGCCGGGACCCGAGCGTCGCGTCGTGCGCGCACGGTCGATCGACGACCTGACGCGTGACGGCGTCCCCGCGTTCTGGGACCGTCTCACCGCCGCGGGCAGTCCCCTCATCGAGCCGGACGGGGCAGGCCCCGGCTGCGTGATCGCGACGTTCTGCTGGCGCGATCCGGACGGTGACGAGCGCACGTCACGCACGCGGCACGTCTACCTCGACGCCAACGGAATCACCGATCGCTCCCGCCTGGGACAGGCCGCGCTGTCCCGGCTACCCGGCACCGACCTGTGGTCCCTCTCGATCGAGGTCCCCGAGAAGTGGCGGGGTGCTTACCGTTTCATTCCCCGGGCGGAACCATTGACAGTTCCCGGCGGCACCCCGGGCTGGCAGTGGTGGCGGAGGGTGCTCGCCGACGCGCAACCCGACCCGTTCAACCCACTGCCGACGCGGGTGGTGCAGACCGGTGACAGCTCCGAGGCGGTGATGCCGGCGGCGCCCGCACAGCACTGGTGGACCGACCGGCCCGGCCGCGGCGCGCTTCACGAGACGGCGTTCACGCTGTCGGGCACGCGTCGGTCGGTGTGGGTCTACGAACCGCCCGGACTCACTGTTCGGAATCGTCCGGTTGTGGTGTTGCTGGACGGCCGGACGTGGGCGGTCGACCTGCCGATCGCGGGCGCCGTCGACGCACTCGGACGTGCCGGGCACCGGGTTCCGCTCGTCGTGATGGTCGACAGCGTCGGACCCGAACTGCGATCCGAGGAGCTGGGCTGCAGTGCCGCGTTCGCGTCCGGTCTCGTCGGCGAACTGCTTCCGTGGCTGCGGCGGGAATGGGGTGCCACCGACGATCCCGCGTCGACGATCGTGGCCGGCTGCAGCCTGGGCGGACTGACGGCGTGCCACCTCGCGCTGACGGCCCCGCACGTGTTCGGCTGCGCCGTCAGCCTGTCCGGATCGTTCTGGTGGCCCGGCTCGGGGCCGGGAGTCCCGTTCCAGGACCGCGTCCGCGCCGCTGCCCCGTCGAACAGCCGGTTCAGCGTGGAGGTCGGGACCCTCGAATGGATGCTCGTCGAACCCAACCGCGAGGTACGCGAACTGTTGGCCTTCACCGTGCGGTACCGCGAGTTCTGCGGGGGCCACGACGTCCTGCACTGGCGCGACGGTCTGATCGCCGGCGTGGCCTCGATGGTGGAGCGTACCGACCGGTAATGCAGTGATGTGGATAACTCTGTGAATAAACCGCGCGTCGAGGTGAAGGGCGCACCCGCCCGATGGTGGGATGGCAGGATCAGAGCATGGCACGCACGCTGAATCTGGTAGGGGATCCGGACGCCGACGCGCTTCTGGCGAGTGATCCGCTGGCGTTGCTCATCGGGATGTTGCTCGATCAGCAGGTTCCGATGGAGACGGCGTTCGCGGGTCCGAAGAAGCTGGACGACCGGATCGGCGGCCTCGAGGTGCATCGCATCGCGGAGATGGATCCGGAAGAGTTCGCGGCCGTCTGCTCACAGACACCGGCGGTCCACCGGTTTCCCGGATCGATGGCCACCCGCATCCAGTCGCTGTGCGCGTTCCTCGTCGAGAACTACGACGGCAGCGTCGAGGCGTTGTGGACCAGCGGCGACCCCGACGGCAAAGAGGTCCTGAAACGGCTGAAGGCGCTGCCGGGTTACGGCGATCAGAAGGCGCGCATCTTCCTGGCACTGCTCGGCAAGCAGATCGGTGTGGAGCCGAAGGGCTGGCGGGAGGCCGCAGGCGACTACGGCACCGAGGGATCCCGGCGGTCGATCGCGGACGTCGTGGACGACAAGAGCCTCCACGAGGTCCGCGAGTTCAAGAAAGCCGCGAAGGCCGAGGCGAAGAAGGCTGCGGCAGCGAAGAAGAAGTAGCCGCCGCTACTCGGGATCCGACGGCTTCTGCTTCCGCTCGGCGTCCAGGTGCCGCCGGCGTTCGGCCTCGTGCATCCACGGGAAGACACTGTTGCCCTGACCGCCGCCGCCCGGACCGTGCCCGAGCACACCGTGTTCGTACGCCGATTCGGCGTGCAACGCAAGGTCGATGCCGGACGACTCGTCCTCCGCGCTCACCCGGAACCCGAAGATCCGGTCGATCAGTTTGCCCAGCGCGTACGTCACTCCGAACGCGTACAGGGCGACGACCACCACGGCCAGCAACTGCTTGCCGAGTTGCGCGAAACCGCCCCCGTAGAAGAGGCCTTCCGGTCCGTCGGTCATGACCTCGGTGGCCAGCAGTCCGATCAGGAGGGTGCCGACGATGCCGCCCATCAGGTGGACTCCCACGACGTCGAGCGAGTCGTCGTACCCGAGGCGGAACTTCCAGCCGACGGCGAACGAGCAGACCACACCGGCGACGGCGCCGACGACGAGCGCCCCGACCATGCTGACGGTGCCGCAGGACGGGGTGATCGCGACCAGACCCGCGACGACGCCGGACGCCGCACCGAACGTGGTGGGGTGACCGTCCCGCTTCTGCTCGACGAGGAGCCAGCCGAGCAGGCCCGTGCACCCGGCGACGAGGGTATTCAGGAAGATCGCGGCGGCGGTGCCGTCGGCGGCGAGCGCGGAGCCGGCGTTGAAACCGAACCAGCCGAACCACAGCAGGCCGACGCCCAGCAACACCAGCGGAAGGTTGTGGGGGCGCATCGACTCGGACCGGAAACCGAGACGCGGGCCCAGCACCAGCGCCAACGCCAGGCCCGACGCTCCGGACACGATCTCGACGACCAGTCCGCCCGCATAGTCGAGGGCGCCGAACTGCGCGATCCAGCCCTGCGGGTTCCACACCCAGTGCGCGACGGGTGCGTAGACGACGAGGGCCCAGACGGGCACGAAGATCATCCAGGCCGAGAACTTGGCCCGATCGGCGATCGCACCGCTGATCAGCGCGGCGGTGATGATCGCGAACGTCAGCTGGAACGTGGCGAACAGGATCTCGGGCACCTGCCCGTGGACGGTGGTCGGGTCGATGCCCACCATCCCCAGGTGCTCCAGCCCGCCGATCAGTCCGCCGCCGATGTCGTCGCCGAAGATGAGGGAGTATCCGGCCACCAGCCACGCGACCGTGACCAGCGCGATCGACACGAAGCTCATCATGATCATGTTCAGTACGCCGGTGGAACGGACCATGCCGCCGTAGAACAGGGCGAGCCCCGGCGTCATCAGAAGGACCAGCGCGGTACTGATCAGAAGCCAGGCGGTTGCTCCGGCGTCGATTGCAGGCACGACATTCTCCTCACACCCCGGGACGAAACCCGGCGCGGAAAGTCACGATGACCGTGAGCGGTTTCGACTGTGCTGCCGCTGCGTTGCGAACGTGTTACGCAATGCGGTCAGGTTCGGACTCCCGCCTGTGAGTAGCGCCCCGAGCGGTTGCTGAGCGGGTGCTTCGACCACCCGGCCCGGACTGTCGGGGACCGCCGGTAGTCTTTCCGCGTGGCCCTGTACCGGAAGTACCGACCCGCATCCTTCGCCGAGGTGGTGGGGCAGGAGCACGTCACCGAACCACTGAGCACCGCTCTCGACGCCGGACGGATCAACCACGCGTATCTGTTCTCCGGTCCCCGCGGCTGTGGCAAGACGTCGTCTGCCCGCATCCTGGCCCGATCGCTGAACTGCGTCGAGGGTCCCACCTCGACGCCGTGCGGCCAGTGCCCCTCGTGCGTGGCCCTCGGCCCCGGCGGATCGGGCAACCTCGACGTCACCGAACTCGACGCGGCCAGCCACGGTGGTGTCGACGACACCCGTGAGCTGCGCGACCGCGCGTTCTACGCGCCCGCCGAATCCCGGTACCGGGTGTTCATCGTGGACGAGGCCCACATGGTCACCACGGCCGGTTTCAACGCGCTCCTCAAGATCGTCGAGGAGCCGCCGGAGCACCTCATCTTCATCTTCGCCACCACCGAACCCGAAAAGGTGCTGCCGACCATCCGCTCGCGCACCCATCACTACCCGTTCCGGTTGCTCGCACCGGCGACGATGCGCGGGTTGCTGGAGAAGATCTGCCACCAGGAGAGTGTGCCGGTCGCGGACCCGGTGTATCCGCTGGTCATCCGCGCGGGTGGCGGTTCGCCGCGTGACTCGCTGAGCATCCTCGATCAGCTGCTCGCCGGCGCGGGCGACGAGGGTGTCACCTATCCGCGCGCTCTCGCGCTGCTCGGCGTCACCGACGTCGCGCTCATCGACGACGCCGTGGACGCGCTCGCCACCGGCGACGGTGCAGCGCTGTTCGGGACGGTCGACCGCGTGATGGACGCCGGGCACGATCCGCGCCGGTTCGCCGTCGACCTGCTCGAGCGTCTGCGCGACCTCATCCTGATGCAGGCGGTGCCCGACGCCGCCGAACGTGGCCTGGTCGACGCGCCCGGCGACGTGCTCGAGCACATGCGCGCCCAGGTCCAGCGGATCGGTCCCGCCACGCTCACCCGCTACGCCGAGGTGATGCACGCGGGCCTCGGTGAGATGCGCGGCGCCACCGCCCCCCGCCTGCTGCTCGAGGTGATGTGCGCCCGGATGCTGCTGCCCTCGGCGTCCGATGCGGAGTCCGCCGTGCTGCAGCGACTCGAACGGGTCGAACGCGGACTTCCGCCCGCCGGGTCGGCGCCGGCCGTCGACGCGGCCGAGCGGCCCGCGGCGGCTCCTGCGCGTGCGCCGCAACAACCCGCCGAGCCGGAACCGGAACCGAAGTTCCAGCGACCGTCGATGCGCCAGGCCGCGGCGGCCACCGTGCCCCCGCCGCCCGAGCCGGAACCCGAACCGATGCCGCGGCCGGTTCCGGAGCCCGCGCCGACGCCCGTTCCGGAGCCGCAGCCCGAACCGACCCCTGTCCCCGAACCGGAGCCGCAGCCCGAGCCGGCCCCTGTTCCCGCACCCGAGCCCGAGCCGACTCCCGCACCGGCGCCCGCTCCGGTCCCGGAACCCGAGCCGACCCCTGCGCCGGAACCGAATCCTGCGCCGGAACCGAATCCTGCGCCGGAGCCGACTCCCGAACCCGAGCCGGAGCCGCCGATCGCCCCCGAGGTGGAGGCGGCGCCCGCCGCATCCGCCGGCCCGGATGCTGCCGCGCTGCGGGAAGCCTGGAATTCGCTGCGCGAAAAGGTGAGTCAGCGGAACAAGATCCTGCCTGCCATGTTGTCGGCCGCGACGGTGCACGACGTTCAGGGCAACCGCCTGATCCTGGCGCACCCCGTCCCCAACCTGGGCGCTCGCATCGCGTCACCGCACAACGCCCAGGTGATCACCGAGGTGCTCGCCGAGATGTTCGGCGGCACCTGGGAAGTGGAGTACCAGGCCGGCGCTCCGACGGCGCCGCCGCCACCGGTCGCGAAGGCCGCCGCAGCGCCGACGAAACCGGCAGGCGCACCGCGGTTCTCCCGGCCCAGCCAGGAGCGGACCGCACAGCGTCCGCCGCAGCAGCAGTCCGACACGCAGCGCTCCGACTCGGGCCCGGGTGCGGGACAGGCACGTCCGTCGTCCGAACCGGACGACGACATCCCGCCGCCGGAGGCACCCGATTACCCGGACGATCCCGGGCCGATCGACTACGAGGCTTCGGCGACGACGCCGCCCGTCTCCACACCCGAGGACGAGGAAGAGATGTTCGCGGAGGCGGCGGAACCCGCCGACCCCACGACGCGCCGCGACCCGGAAGACGTGGCGTTCGAACTGCTCAAGGACATGCTCGGGGCAAAGAAGCTCGAGGGCTGACCCGAAGGGCCGTCGGCGGTCCCGCCACATCGGGACATCCGCCCCTGGTGCCCGGGACGCCGGGTGGCCGATTCTCGTCCCATGAGCACAGTGAACGTTCCAGACGGCGTGCAGAACGAGGTCCCGGCGACGGCACGACCGCGAAGTGGCAGCCGGTGGTGGGCCTACGTCGGGGTCCTCGCCGGCGTGGCCGGAATCGTCGGCATCCAGGCGAGCATGTCGATCGACGCCGTCTACGCGGAGGCGTCGGCCGGCGACGCGGTCGCCATCATGAACGGCCTCGCCGGACAGCGCACCGGGATCCTCGTCATGCACGTGTCGATCATGACCACGGCGCTGCTGATCCTCGTCTTCGCCGCCGGGCTGTCCCAGCGGCTGCGGGCAGCGTTGCCGGCCGAGAGCATCCTGCCGTCGGTCGCGGCGTTCGGTCTGGTCCTGACGTCGGCGGCGTGCCTGTTGGGAACCGGCCTGACCACCGAGTTGGTGTTCGGTCTCGGTGACACGGACCAGTTGGTGCCGGCGTTCGCGGTGGTCGGCGGTCACTGGATGGGCACCATCCCGTGGCTGTGGGCGGGGGCGGGCGTCAGCGCGCTGGCGGTGGCCGTCGCACTGCTGCGCGGACAGGCGGGCCCGCGGTGGATCGGCTGGGTCAGCCTGGTCCTGGGCCTGGTGACGGCCGTCATCGGCGTCTCGCCGCTGCAGTACCTCGCCGGGTTCACCGGACCGCTGTGGGTGCTGGTGAGCGCGATCGGATTCGCTTTCGCCGACACCGTGCGCGAGTAGGGGCGATACTCGTTCGCATCATGGTGAAGCAGAAGGACACTCGAATGACCGAGGGGTCGGCGGGTACGGGCGGTGCGCCCGTACCTGCTGCTGTCATGGCGGTGTCCGCGTGGATTCTGGTCGTCCTCTCGGTGGTGGCGTTCGTCCGGGCCGATCCGGGCATCGATTCGAACCAACTGTTCTTCCTGGTGGACGTCGTCGGGGCGGCGGTCTACGGGACCGTGGCGGGCGTCGTCCTCGCGCGGCGGGTGCACCCGGTGCCGATCATCATGGGGCTCACCGCGATCGGCGTGGGTGTCGCCGCGCTGAGCTACAGCTATTCGCAACTCGCGCTCGTGCGTCCCGGGTTGCCGTGGGTCGACGTGCTGTCGCCGCTGCAGAACACCGCGTGGATTCCGGGGACGCTCAGCCTGTTCCTGATCGTGCCGTGGCTGATCCGCGACCACCCGCTGGGCGTCGGCGCGAAACTCGGCGTCCTCGCGGGTATCGCCGCGACGGCCTGGTACTTCTGGTCCCGCACGTTCACGGACATCCCCGCGGTCTGGGTGATCGCGCCCGTTCTCGTCGTCGGCTCTGCGGCGGCCGCGGACTGCGGGTGGCGGTGGCGTCACGGCCCACCCGACGAGCGTGTCGGGCTCGGATGGATGTGCCTCGGCACGGCGCTGATGACCGCCGCGTACGTTCCGTTGGCGCTGCCCGCGTCACTGCCGGGTCTGTGGGTGCTCAACCCGTTGGCGCACTTGGCCGTTCAGGCGTTCTATCCGGTCGCGATCCTGGTGTGCATCCTGCGCCAGCGCATGTGGGGGCTGAACCTCGCCGTCAGCCGCGCGACGGTGGCCGGCACCCTCACCGTGCTGCTGCTGGTGCTCTACGTGGTGGTGGCCACGGCCGTGACGGCGCTGCTGCCCGAAGGCGATTCGGTGGGGGCGCAGGTGGTCGCGGCGGGTGTCGTCGCCGTCGCGGTGCAGCCGGTCCGGTTGTGGCTGCAGCGGCGGGTGCACCGCCTCGTCTACGGCGAGGGCGCGGATCCGGCGCGGGCCGTCCGGACCCTGGGCCGGCAGTTCGGCAGTGCCGAGACCCCGGAACAACTCCTGGAGGGTCTCGCTGCCGGGGTGGGCGTCGCGTTGCGGCTCGAATCCGTGTCCGTGCGTCGCGCCAACGGGGTTGCCGCGGTGTGGGGTTCGGCGACGGGGCACGCCGAGTCGGTGGAGTTGGCCCACCGCGGTGCGGTGCTGGGGACGATGGTCGTGACGGCGCCACCGGGGGAGTCGCTGGGGGCGCGCACCCGCCGGTCGCTCACCGAACTGTCGGCGGTGGTGACGGCCGGTCTCGTCGTGCTGCAGTCGGCGGAGAATCTGCAGGAGGCGCGGCGGCGGCTCGCGTCCGTGCGACTGGAGGAGCGGCAGATGATTCGCCGCGAACTGCACGACGGGCTGGGTCCGTCGCTGGCGGGTATCCGACTCGGCCTGCAGGGCGCCCGGAACCTGCTCGGCTCGGATCCCGCCGCCGCCGCGGAACTCATCGACGCGCTGCAGGAGCAACTCGACCATCAGGTGGAGGGCGTCCGGCAGCTGTCCCGCAGCATGTTCCCGCCGGTGCTCGACGAGCTCGGATTGGTCCCGGCGCTGCACGAACTGGCGGCCAACCAGTCGCGCAGCGGATTCCAGCTGCGAGTGCAGGCCGAACCGCCGCCGAGGCTGGGCGCGGAGATCAGCGCCGCGGCGTACGGGATCGTCGTCGAGGCCGTCACCAACGCGCGCAGGCACAGCGGCGCCGACGGCTGCCGGGTCGACGCCACGTTCGCTCGGGAGATGCTCACCGTCGTCATCCACGACGACGGGTGCGGGTTCGATCCGGCCGGGGGCGGCGGCGTCGGAACCCGGTCGATGCGCGAGCGGGCCCACGAACTTGGTGGCACGCTCCACATCGAATCCGCCCGTCCGACAGGCACGGTGGTCACGGCCCGGTTACCGTTGACCGCATCATGAGCGCCGCCGCGAATTCCACCACCTCGTCCATCCGGGTCGCCGTCGTCGACGACCACCCCGTGTTCCGGCTGGGCATGGTCGCGTTGCTGTCGACCCTGGACGGCATGGAGGTGGCCGCGCAGGCCAGCTCCGTCGCGGAGGCGCTCGACGTCGTCGACGGCGACATCGACGTGGTGCTGATGGACCTCGAACTCGGGGACGGTTCGGGGGTGGATGCCACCCGGCGGCTCGTCGAGCGGCACCCCGCACTGCGGGTGCTCGTGGTGACCATGCACGAGGATGACGAATCGCTGGTCGCGTCGGTGCGTGCCGGGGCTCGCGGCTACCTGGTGAAGGGGGCCGACCCGGGGGAGGTCGAACGGGCGGTCCGGGCGGTCGCCAACGGTGAGGTGATCCTCGGCGCCGCGGTCGCGGCCCGCGCGATGAGCTTCATGGCCGCCTCACGCAGGGTGGGCCCCACGGTGTTTCCCGAGCTGACCGACCGGGAGCGTGAAGTCCTCGACCTCGTTGCCCGCGGCTACGACAACGCGAGCATCTCGCGGCGGCTCGTGCTGAGCCCGAAGACCGTGCGCAACCACGTGTCGAACGTGCTGGCCAAACTCGGTGTGCCCGACCGTCCCGCCGCGATCGTCCGGGCACGGGACGCGGGTCTCGGCCTCGACGCCTGACCTCGCGAGGTCACACTGCCGCGGTCGACGTCGTCGGCACGAACCGGATGCCCGGGCCCGTGTCGTCCGTGTTGGTCGCCGTCGGTCCGGCGCCGGGGGCCGCCACCCGCACCTCGGGGATCCGCCGCGGCGCCGGGCCGAGCGGCGGCGTGTCCCGCCACACCGGCTGCGCCTCCTGCAGTTCCAGGACGATGCAGATCAGCGACGCCTCGGACCACGGAAGACCGCCCAGTTGCACGCCGAACGGAATGCCGGTGGCCGCGGACCGGCCCACCGGGGTGCAGACGACCGGTGCCCCCGTGTAGTTGGCCCAGAAGTAGTTCTCCCGCGCACCGGCGAACACGCTCGAATCGGCGAGTGCGTCGCGCCGCACGCCGTCGGTGAGTGCGCCGGGACGCAGAATCGCATCCAGCCGGTGCTCGGCGAACATCCGGTTGTAGTCGTGCTGGAAGCGCAGCCGTGCGCGTTCGAGTGCGAAGTAGTCGGCTACGGGCAGGGCGAGGCTCGCCATCGCCACGGTCGCGGCGAGCGCCGACTCCGGGCCGTATGCCGGGAGCCGGTCCGCGAACTGCTGGTGATACGAGCCGAACTCGGCATAGTCGCCGCTCAGCAACCCCTTCGGGACGTCGGGCTCGGTCACGTCGACGATCTCGCCGCCCAGTGCGCGGACGAGGTCGAGGAAGCCGGCGAACAGGGTCCCGATCGGGCCGGGCAGGTCGTCGGCGACACTGCGAGGCAACCCGAAACGCGTGCCGGACAGTGGGCGTGACCCGCCCGCGGCGGTCAGCGGGTAACCCTCCGCGGGAACGTCCGGACCCACCGACGTGCTGGGATCGTCGACGTCGACGCCCGCCATGTGGCTCAGGAGCAGCGACGCGTCGGCGACACTGCGTCCCATCGGACCGGTGTGATCGCGCGTCCAGGTCAGCGGAATCACCCCGCTGGTGCTGCACCGGCCGAACGTCGGTTTGATCGACGTGATTCCGCACGCGCTCGCGGGAATGCGCAGCGACCCGCCGGTGTCGGTACCCGCCGCACAGGGCGCGAATCGTGCGGCGAGGGCGGCCGCGCTGCCACCGGACGAGCCGCCCGGCGAGTACTCGACGTTCCACGGGTTCCCCACCTGCGGTGTCGCCGTTCCGATGGCGAACTCGTGAGTGTGCGCGTGGCCCATCAGCACCATGCCCGCGTCGCGCAGCTGCCGCCACACCCCGGAATCGCCGGCGGCGATGTTGCCCTCGAGGACGCCGCTCGACGCCGTGACGGGCAGCCCGGCCACCGCGTACAGGTCCTTCAACGCGATCGGCAATCCGCACACCAGCGGCGCGGACCCTTCCGCGAGTCGCCGGGCGGCGGACTCCGCGGCCTCGTACGCCTGCTCGGGGTAGATACGGATCCACGCCCCGATGCCGCCGTCGTGCGCGGCGCTGCGCGACAGGCATGCGTCCAGAAGTTCGCGCGGATGCAGCGCCCGGGACTGCAACAGCGACGCGGCCTCGACCGCGCTGAGGAGAGCCGGATCGGACGCCGTGATCGCGGCAGGCGACGGCAGCCGACGAGCCGGATTCGCGGACGCCGCGGCACGCCCCAGCCCGACGACGGTCACCGCACCCGCGGTCGCGGCGCCGAACAGTTGCCGGCGGGACAGTCGGGTGGTCACAGCGTGTTCTCCTCCGCTCGGGTCGGGTCGAGCGCCGCGTCATTACAGCACGAAAGGCGGGCCGGGCAGGGCGCAGACCGGCCGATCGTGATCGCCTGGGTCACGATCCAGGATCGCTTCGGTCCTTCCTTCCGTTTTGCAACACGTTCTAAGGTGGACGTGCCGGGGTATGCCCCGTGCAGAGCGCCGTGTGCACGGTCGGCGTCGACGCAGATAAGGAAGGAACACTCCACAGTGACCACAGAGGCATTCATTTATGAAGCCATCCGCACCCCGCGTGGCCGCGGAAAGAAGACCGGTTCGCTGCACTCGGTCAAGCCGATCTCGCTGGTCACCGGCCTGATCGACGAGCTCCGCGCCCGCTTCCCGGACCTCGACGAGGATCGCATCTCGGACCTGATCCTCGGCGTCGTCACCCCGGTCGGCGACCAGGGCATGGACATCGCGCGCGTCGCGGTCAACGACGCCGGGCTGCCCGACACCGTCGGCGGCGTCCAGCTGAACCGGTTCTGCGCGTCCGGCCTCGAGGCCGTCAACACCGCCGCGCAGAAGGTGCGCTCCGGCTGGGACGAACTGGTCATCGCCGGCGGCGTCGAGTCGATGTCCCGCGTGCCGATGGGCTCCGACGGTGGACCGTGGGCGCTCGACCCGGCCACCAACTACGACAACTACTTCGTTCCCCAGGGTGTGGGCGCCGACCTGATCGCCACGATCGAGGGCTTCTCCCGCGAGGACGTCGACGCGTACGCCGTCCGCTCGCAGGACCTCGCCGCGAAGGCGTGGACCGGCGGCTACTTCGCCAAGTCCGTCGTCCCGGTCAAGGACATCAACGGCCTCACCGTCCTCGATCAGGACGAGCACATGCGTCCCGGCACCACACTCGAGAACCTCGCGGGCCTCAACCCGTCGTTCGCCGGCGTCGGTGAGATGGGCGGCTTCGACGCCGTGTCGCTGCAGAAGTACCACTGGGTCGAGAAGATCAACCACGTCCACCACGGCGGCAACAGCTCCGGCATCGTCGACGGCGCCGCACTGGTCCTCGTCGGATCCGAGCAGGCGGGCAAGGACATGAGCCTGACCCCGCGCGCCCGCGTCGTCGCGACGGCCACCAGCGGTGCCGACTCCACGATCATGCTCACCGGCCCGACCCCGGCCTCGAAGAAGGTCCTCGCCGCCGCCGGTCTGACCGTCGACGACATCGACCTGTTCGAGATCAACGAGGCGTTCGCGTCCGTGGTGCTCAAGTTCCAGAAGGACCTGAACATCCCCGACGAGAAGCTCAACGTCAACGGCGGTGCCATCGCGATGGGACACCCGCTCGGAGCCACCGGCGCCATGATCACCGGCACCATGATCGACGAGCTCGAGCGCCGTAACGCCCGGTACGCCCTCATCACCCTGTGCATCGGCGGCGGTATGGGCGTCGCCACCATCATCGAGCGCGTCTGACCGCCCGGACCATCAGGAGACTTGAAGCAGTGAGCGAGCAGAACATCATCAACTGGGAGCAGGACGCCGACGGCATCGTCGTGCTCACCATCGACGATCCCAACCAGGGCGCGAACACCATGAACGACGCCTACATCTCCTCGATGAAGGCGACCGTCGACCGCCTCGTCGACGAGAAGGACTCCATCACCGGTGTCGTCATCACGTCCGGCAAGAAGACGTTCTTCGCCGGCGGTGACCTGAAGAACATGATCAAGGTCGGCCCGGAGAACGCCGACGAGATCTACAGCCACAGCGTCGCGATCAAGTCGGACCTGCGCCGCCTCGAGACGCTCGGCAAGCCTGTCGTCGCCGCCATCAACGGTGCCGCGCTCGGTGGCGGACTCGAGATCGCCCTGGCCACGCATCACCGCGTCGCCGCGGACGTGAAGGGCGTCAAGATCGGCCTGCCCGAGGTCACCCTCGGCCTGCTGCCCGGCGGCGGTGGCGTCGTGCGCACCGTCCGCATGCTCGGCCTGCAGAACGCGCTCATGCAGGTGCTGCTCCAGGGTCAGCAGCGTGGACCGGTGCAGGCCAAGGAGGTCGGACTCGTCGACGAGGTCGTGTCCTCGGTCGAGGAGCTGGTCCCCGCCGCGAAGGCGTGGATCAAGGCCAACCCCGAGGGCGGCGTCCAGCCGTGGGACAAGAAGGGCTACCGGATCCCCGGCGGCACCCCGTCCACCCCGGCGTTCGCAGCCAACCTGCCCGCGTTCCCCGCGAACCTGCGCAAGCAGCTCAAGGGTGCTCCCATGCCGGCACCGCGCGCCATCATGGCCGCCGCCGTCGAGGGTTCGCAGGTCGACATCGACAACGCGCTCCTCATCGAGGCCCGCTACTTCACGTCGCTGGTCACCGGCCAGGTCGCGAAGAATATGATCCAGGCGTTCTTCTTCGACCTGCAGGCCATCAACTCCGGCGCCTCCCGCCCCGAGGGCATCGAGAAGACCCCGATCACCAAGGTCGGTGTGCTCGGTGCCGGAATGATGGGCGCGGGCATCGCCTACGTGTCCGCGAAGGCCGGCTTCGACGTCGTCCTCAAGGACGTCACCATCGAGGCCGCCAACAAGGGCAAGGCGTACTCCGAGGGCATCGAGGCCAAGGCCCTCTCGCGTGGCAAGACCACCGAGGAGAAGTCGAAGACGCTGCTCGACCGCATCACGCCGACCGCCGACCCCGCCGACTTCGCCGGTGTCGACTTCGTCATCGAGGCCGTGTTCGAGTCGCAGGACCTGAAGCACAAGGTGTTCCAGGAGATCGAGGACATCGTCGAGCCGACGGCACTGCTCGGCTCGAACACGTCGACCCTGCCGATCACCGGCCTGGCGACGGGTGTGAAGCGTCAAGAGGACTTCATCGGAATCCACTTCTTCTCCCCCGTCGACAAGATGCCGCTCGTCGAGATCATCCGCGGCGAGAAGACGTCCGACGAGGCCCTCGCGCGCGTCTTCGACTACGTYCAGGCCATCCGCAAGACGCCGATCGTCGTCAACGACTCGCGTGGCTTCTTCACCTCGCGCGTCATCGGCACGTTCATCAACGAGGCCATCGCCATGCTGGCGGAGGGCATCGAGCCCGCCACCATCGAGCAGGCAGGTATGCAGGCCGGCTACCCGGCGGCACCGCTGCAGCTGTCCGACGAGCTGAACCTCACGCTGATGCAGAAGATCCGCAAGGAAACCGCGGAAGCTGCGAAGGCCGAAGGCAAGGAACTGCCCGCCGATCCGGCAGGCGACGTCATCAACACGATGGTCGACAAGTTCGACCGCAAGGGCAAACTCGGCGGCGCCGGCTTCTACGACTACGCCGACGGCAAGCGCACCGGCCTGTGGTCCGGGCTGCGGGAGAACTTCGGTTCCAAGGAACTCGAGGTGCCGTTCCAGGACCTCATCGAGCGCATGCTGTTCATCGAGGCCATCGAGACGCAGAAGTGCTTCGACGAAGGTGTGCTCCTCACCACCGCCGACGCCAACATCGGCTCCATCATGGGTATCGGCTTCCCCGCCTGGACCGGCGGTGTGTCGCAGTACATCCAGGGCTACGAAGGCGGCCAGGCCGGCTTTGTCAAGCGTGCCGAAGAACTCGCCGCCAAGTACGGTGAGCGCTTCACCCCGCCGGCCTCGCTGAAGTAGCAGGCGGCTCCGCCGCCCGTGCGGCTTTTTGGTAGCTGCAACAACCAAAAAGGCGCACGGGGCGGGTTATCCACAACTTCGCGGTTATCCACAGGCAGCGTGGATAACCGCGTTTTTGTCGGCATCGGAGTCGGACGCGCATCGCACGATGCGCCGTATGACCGACATCGACCTCCACGACTTTCAGCGCCTCGTCGACACCCAGTTCGGGATCGTCACGCAATCCCAACTCGAGCCGTTCGGCTTCTCCAGAGGGAGGGTTCGCCATCTCCTCGACTCGGGGCAGTGGCGCCGTGTCCTCCAAGGCGTCTATGCCGTCACCAACGGCCCGTTGACCCGAAACATGATCCTGTCCGCCGCTCTCCTCTACGGCGGCGGCCATTCGATGCTCAGCCACATCACCGCGGCGGAGGAATGGGGGATGGTCCCTCGCCGCGACGGCGAACCGATCCACATCACCGTGCCGTACGGGAAATCGTCGCGGTGCCAGAGCTCGACGGGCATGCGTCCGTCGCGTAAGCCGGGCAATCCGATCGCTCCGTCCTCGCCGTTGCATCCGGGAGTTGTCGTGCACAGGTCGAGGGCCCACGATTACATCGCCGTCGACACGGATCCGCCTCGTACGGCGCGAGCCGACACTGCACTCGACCTCGCGATTGCCGAGCCCACGGCCCGTGACGCATACACCAGGCTCATCGCCCTCGTGACCAATGCCCGGATCCCCCTGCGCGACATCCGGCGACGCATGGAGGAGCGACGACCACGTCGGTATGGCAAGGCGCTCGTGGATGCGGTACGACTGCTCGCCGACGGCGTCCAGTCGGTGCTCGAGTACCGCTACGCCACCGACGTCGAGGATGCGCACGGGCTTCCGCGGGCGCGGCGCCAGTCACCCGTTGTTGTGGACGGGCGGACCCTCTTCGAGGACTGCGACTACTCCGACCACGGTGTGCCGCTCATCGTGCGACTCGACGGTCGCCGCGCGCATGCCATGGCGGAGGTCGCGTTCCGGGCCCGCCGACGCGACAATGCCGCGGAACTGCAGAGGCGGCCTCGACTCGTCTACGGGTTCGACGAGGTGACGAAGAACCCGTGTGTGGTGGCCCGCGAAGTGGAGACCGTCCTGGCGCGGGAGGGGTGGGTGAGGCCCGGCGAAAACCCCTGCCGGGCCTGTGAGTGGTCAAGGAGTGCAGAGACTCCTTAACCACTCACGGGCGGCGGAGCCGCCTACTTCCACCACGGACGCAGCGGGACGTGCGCCTCGCCCTTGGGGCCGAGCTTGACGGCGAGAACCTGGTGCAGCTGAACGACGTTGCGCTCGAAGCCCAGCCGCGACCCTGCCATGTAGAGGCCCCACACGCGTGCGGTGCCTTCGCCGACCTCGGCGACGCAGGCGTCCCAGTTGTCGACGAGGTTCTGGCACCATCCGGCGAGGGTGAGTGCGTAGTGTTCGCGCAGGTTCTCCTCGTGCCGCACCTCGAGTCCGACGTTCTGGATCTCGGTGATGATGCGTCCGGAGCCGGTGAGTTCGCCGTCGGGGAAGACGTACCGGTCGATGAATCCGCCTGCGCGCGCCTGACTCTGGTTGTCGGGCCGGGTGATGCAGTGGTTCAGCAGCCGGCCGCCCTCGCGGAGTTTGCTCTGCAGCAGCCCGAAGTAGGCGGGGTAGTTGCCGACACCGATGTGCTCGGTCAGGCCGATCGAGGAGATGGCGTCGAATCCGGTCTCGGGGACGTCGCGGTAGTCGGAGAACCGGACCTCGGCGAGGTCGGACAGTCCTTCTTCGGCGATGGCCTTCTGCGCCCATTCGGCCTGTTCGCGGGACAGGGTGGCGCCGATGACCTTGACGCCGCGGCGGGCGGCGTACCGGACCATCGATCCCCAGCCGCAACCGATGTCGAGCAGTCGGTCGCCGGGCTGGAGGCCGAGCTTCTCGAAGACGAGGCGGTACTTGTTGTCCTGTGCTTCTTCGAGGGTCTGCTCGGTGTTCTCGTAGCAGGCGCAGGTGTAGGTCATGGACGGGCCGAGGACGTACTCGTAGAAGGTGTTCGAGACGTCGTAGTGGTGGTGGATGACCTCGGCGTCGCGGGACTTGGAGTGCCGCAACCCTTCCGCGACTCGACGCCAGCGCGGGAGATGCTCCTGCGGGGGAGGGGCGATGGGGCGCAGCAGATCCCAGCCGAGCGAGCGCGTGATCGCGGCGAGCGTGAGCGCGGACGGACGACGGAAGTGCAGTTCGTCGCC
This sequence comes from Rhodococcus sp. P3_B8, assembly GCF_056402775.1. Lineage (NCBI taxonomy): Bacteria > Bacillati > Actinomycetota > Actinomycetes > Mycobacteriales > Nocardiaceae > Rhodococcus > Rhodococcus sp. P3_B8. Next base: position 6,871 of record NZ_JBFUGT010000002.1, on the reverse strand, counting down.
CATGACGCGGAGGATCTCGTAGGGGTCACCGGGGTGGACGCCGCGGGCCTCGAGGTCGCCGGACACGTAGGCCCGCGCCATGCCGAGGTCGCCGGGGGCGGTCGCCAGGTAGGTGGTGCCCCGGGTCGTCTTGAGGTGGAGACCGTAGGGGGCGTCCTCCGGGCCGGCGGCGCTGCCGTCGTAGGCGGAGAACCGCAGCGGGAGCATGCCGTCGGACAGAGTTTCGAGAATCTCTGCGATGGTCAGCTTGTGATCTTGGGAGCGTGAAGCTTTCAGAGTTGTCATCGACGTTGCACCGCCTTGGAGAAAAGGTCCAGTAATCGTGATTTCGGGTCGTAGCGTTTTTTCAGTTCCGTGTATCGATCGCCGCCGTAGTAGAGGCGTTCGAAGTCTTCCCGTGAATAGTACGAATCGGAGTAGAGGGACTTGTGTCCGTCGAAGTCGCTGACCTTGTCTTCGATCAGCCGATTCGCCGCCCCCTCGGGTCGGCCCGGAACGATGGGCACCGACGACCAGAATCCGATGTTCACGTATGTGCGTTTCGGTTCGAGGGGGTACAGGGGCCAGGGGCGTTGCGAGGACGCGCCGGCGGGGGCGGGTTCCCGCAACCGCAACGGGCACAGCCACAGCGGTTCGATCGGGATCTCGTCGAGGAACCAGCGGACGAAGTCCGCGGTGCGGTCGATGGGTACTTCGACGTCCTGCACGACGCGTTCGCGCGGCGGGTTGCCCTTGCGCTTCTCGAGGCGGTCGCCGATGTCGTACTTGTGGTCGAGGGCGATGAGCTTCCAGTAGAAGCTGCTGCGCAGGAGGTTCTTCGGCCACAGCCGGCGGATGGTGGGGTTCTGGGCGCCGAAGGCGCGCGAGCACCAGAACCAGTCGGTGTCCCAGCGCCACAGGTAGTCTCGAATGGTGAGTTTGTCCGTTTTGGGGTGGTTCACGGAACTGTGCTGGATGGACCGGTAGAAGATGTTCTGCCCGGTGTAGTCGCTGACGGGGCCGCCCTCGTCGGTCTGATGGCCCAGCGTCAGGTAACTCTCGGATGCGGTGAACACGACGCCGTCCAGGTAGTCGACGGGGATGTCGTCGTGGATGCGCTCGGTGACGATGCGATCCATCGCCGACTGCAGTTCGTCCAGGGAGTCGAAACGCAGATGTCGCAGTGCCACATACCGTTTGACGGGCTCGAGCTGAATGCGCAGTCGTGTGGAGTAGCCGAGGGTTCCGTAGGAGTTGGGGAACCCCCAGAACAGGTCGGAGTTCTCGCCTTCCGGTGTCGCGGTGACGATGTCGCCGCTGCCGGTCAGGACGTCGATCTCGAGGACCGATTCGTGGGGGAGCCCGTTGCGGAACGACGTGGACTCGATGCCGAGGCCGGTGACCGCGCCGCCGAGTGTGATGGTCTTCAGTTGTGGAACCACCAGCGGCACCAGCCCGTACGGCAGGGTGGCGTCCACCAGGTCTTCGTACGTGCACATTCCGGCGACATCCGCGGTGCGGGCCTGCTCGTCCACCGAGATGACTCCGCCGAGACCGGAGACGTCGAGGCCGGGTGCGCTGGTCTGGGCCCGTGCCCGGAACAGGTTGGACGTCTTCTTCGCGAGACGCACGGTGGCGTCCGTGGGAATCGCGCGGTAGGACGCGAGAAGCCGTTCGACGCCGGCGCGGTGAGCGTCGATCCCGGTGACGGGCAGAGTGCGATGCGCACGGAAGGGGCGTCCACCCTCCCGCATGCTTTTCAGTAGTTCAACCGAAGAGGCAGCCACACCTTGACGCTATCCCTCTCCGCGGGTTCAGGCCACGCATATCGGCGCGGTCGAGCGAAGATTCACACAAATGTCTCATCAATGTGCGGGTCGTGACCACGTCGAAGTGAGCTACCTCACAATAGATTGCCACGTCATCGCCCGGACTCGCCGACGGAAGGCAGGATGAGAGGAGGAAGCAGTTTCGTACAAATCGTACAAGAGGAGTCAGAACAGTGGGCCAGGTCAGCGCGAGCAGTTCGATCACCGTCGCAGCCACACCGGAGAAGGCGCTCGCGGCTTTGACGGACTACGAGACGGTGCGTCCGCGCATCCTCTCGGAGCAGTACCTGGACTACCGCGTCCTCGAGGGTGGGCAGGGCGGCGGCACCGTCGCGCAGTGGACGTTGAAGGCCACCGAGAAGCGGTCCCGCGACATCAAGGCCACGGTCACCGTGGCGGGCAACACGATCACCGAGACGGACGCGAACTCGTCGCTCGTCACCACCTGGGTCGTCGCCCCGAGCGGCAGCGGTTCCACGGTCACCACCACCACCGAGTGGAAGGGCGCCGGCGGCATCGGGGGCTTCTTCGAGAAGACGTTCGCCCCGCTGGGTCTGAAGAAGATTCAGGGGCAGGTGCTGGCGAACCTGGAGCGCGAACTCGCCTGACGCGACGCCGGTTCGCTCCGGCGCCGTCGGCGTGAGTCCCACGACGGCGTCGGTGCCGGACCGCACTGACGGTCACGGTCTACTCTGGCAGGGGAAACAGCAGAAAGGACCACGTCAGTGCAACCAGGTGGACAACCCGACATGTCGGCGCTCCTCGCGCAGGCACAGCAGATGCAGCAGCAGCTGATGGCCGCCCAGCAGGAGATGGCCGAGGCCGAGGTCACCGGGCAGGCCGGTGGCGGACTCGTGACCGCGACGGTCAAGGGGACAGGTGAAGTGGTCGGTCTGAAGATCGATCCGAAGGTCGTCGATCCCGACGACGTGGAAACTCTGCAGGACCTCGTGATCGGTGCGATCGAGGACGCGTCGAACAAGGCGCAGGAGATCGCGGCGCAGAAGCTCGGTCCGCTCGCGGGCGGATTCGGTGGGGGAGGCCTGCCCGGTCTCCCCGGTTTCTAGAGGCGCGGCGTGTACGAAGGTCCGGTTCAGGATCTGATCGACGAGCTCGGCAAGCTGCCCGGCGTCGGGCCGAAGAGCGCTCAGCGCATCGCGTTCCACCTGCTCAGCGTCGAGCCGCCGGAAATCGACCGGCTCAAGAATGCGCTGCAGCGGGTGCGCGACGGCGTCCAGTTCTGCGTGGTGTGCGGCACGGTCTCCGACAAGGAGCACTGCCGCATCTGCGCCGATCCGCGCCGTGACCGCACGGTGATCTGTGTGGTCGAGGAGCCGAAGGACGTCCAGGCCGTCGAGCGCACCCGCGAGTTCAAGGGCCGCTATCACGTTCTGGGCGGTGCGCTGGATCCGCTGTCCGGGGTGGGCCCCGATCAGCTCCGTATCCGGGAGTTGCTCGCGCGCATCGGCAATCAGGAGGACGGCGTCGACGTCTCCGAGGTGATCATCGCGACCGACCCCAACACCGAGGGGGAGGCCACCGCGACGTATCTGGTGCGGATGCTGCGGGACTTCCCCGGGCTGACGGTCAGCCGGCTCGCGTCGGGTCTGCCGATGGGCGGCGACCTCGAGTTCGCCGACGAGCTCACGCTGGGCAGGGCGTTGTCGGGGAGACGCACGCTGTGACGTCGGATCCGGGCACTGCCGCGCCGGTGAAGCGGACGGCCGAGCAGTCACGGTCGCTGATCGTCGACGCGGCGGGGCGGGCGTTCGCGACGCGTCCGTACCGGGAGATCACGCTCAAGGACATCGCCGAGGACGCCGGGGTCAGCGCACCGCTGATCATCAAGTACTTCGGGTCGAAGGAGCAGCTGTTCGACGCGCTCGTCGATTTCCGTGCCGCCGCGGAGATCGTGTTCAGCGGTCCGCTGGACGGTCTCGGTGAGCGGATGGTGTCGATGTTCGCGCGGCCGCTCGAACCGTACAAGCCGCTGTCGCTGAACATCCTGTTCATGAGCGGGCCGAGCGAGGAGAGCAGCCGCAAGCTTCGCGCCAACTATTCGGCGCAGATGATCGACGCGCTGGCCGAACGACTGCCCGGGCGGGATGCCCGGTTGCGCGCCGAACTGGTGATGTCGATGCTGACGGGTCTCGCCGTCATGCGTCGCAAGATGATGCAGGAGCATGCGACGGGCACTCCGGAAGAGGTGGTGGCGCACTACGCCCCGCTGGTGCAGGAGTTGCTCGACGGCTGAGGGCGGATTGTCCGGCTTGCGGGGTAAATGGTTGTTCACCTAATCTGGTGAACAACCATTTACCAGCTGTGCAAGGGGTGACGCTTGACGATCTCGTTGCCGCGCCCACTGTCGGCGCTTGCGGATCAGCCGGTCGCACCGCCGGACTCTGCCGGCGGATCGCGTTACCTCTTCCCGATTCTCGCGTTCGCGGGCGTGTTCCAGGCCGTCCTGCAGACCGTCATGGTGCCCCTCCTGCCCAGCATGCCGGCGTTCACCGGCGCGAGTCAGACGTCGGTGTCCTGGCTGATCACCACCACCCTCCTGGTCGGCGCGGTCGTCACCCCCATCTTCGGCAGGCTCGCCGACATGTTCGGCAAGAAGCGGATGCTTCTCGTCGCCTTCGTCTTCATGACGCTCGGAGCGTTGATCTGCGCCGTGACGTCCGACATCGCGTTCCTGATCTTCGCGCGGGGACTGCAGGGGGCAGGCGCCGCCGTCATCCCGGTCGGAATCTCGATCCTCCGCGACGAATTGCCGCGGGAGAAGGTCAACGGCGCCATCGCCATGATGAGCTCGACCCTCGGGATCGGCACCGCGCTCGGATTGCCGTTCGCGGCGTCCGTCGCCGAGTACTCCAACTGGCACGTCCTCTTCTGGGTCATCGCGGGAATCGGGCTCGCGGTCACCACGGCCGCGGTGCTGTTCATCCGCGAGTCCGAGGTGCGGTCCGGTGGGCGGTTCGACGGCGTCGGCGCCGTCGGTCTCACCGCGGCCCTCGTCTGCCTGCTCGTCCCGATCACCCAGGGCAGCTCGTGGGGCTGGGGTAGCCCCGCGGTGCTGGGCATGTTCGCGTCCGCGGTGTTCCTGTTCGCGCTGTGGGGACATCAGCAGCTGCGAAACCGGAACCCACTGGTGGACCTGCGGGTGTCGGCGCGACGGTCGGTGCTGCTGCCGCATGTCACGGCGCTGCTCGTCGGGTTCGCGTTCTACGGAAACGCCCTCATCACCACCCAGCTGCTGCAGGCACCCCGCGGAGACGCCGGCTACGGCCTGACGATTCTCCAGGCCGCGGTGTGCCAGCTGCCGACGAGTCTGTCGATGATCGTCTTCGCGCAGGTCGGCGCCCGGGTGTCCGAACGCTACGGGTCGAAGGTGACGATCCTGTCGGGCGCGATCTGTCTCGTCCTCGGCTACGCGCTGCACACGGTGCCGCACAAGGAGTTGTGGATGGTGATCGCCGCGCTCGGGGTCGCGGCCGTCGGCACCGCGCTGGTGTACAGCACGCTGCCGATGCTGATCGTCCGGGCCGTGCCGTCCACGCAGATGGCCGCGGCCAACGGCGTCAACGTCCTGCTGCGGACGATGGGTACCACCATGTGCAGTGCGGTGGTCGCGACGGTCCTGGCGGCGAGCATGGTGGGCGGTGTCGCCTCGGCCGCCGGTTTCTCGATCGCCTACGGGGTGTGCGCCGTGCTGGCGGTCCTGGTGTTCGCGGTCTCCCTGGCCCTGCCCGGGCACGATCGGGTGAAGAAAAGTCCGGTAGAGCCTCTTGTGACGTAGATCACTCGCGTGTATCGTCAGTGATGCGGATCGAGGAAATGTACCTGTGAGCAGAGAAAACTCGAGAAGCAGAGATCCGGCCGAGAATGCAGAAGCATTCCCGGCCGAACCCCTGTCTGGGGTCTTTACTCCTCCATCGATTCCGCGATCTGCTTGATGGCGGCCAGCCGGCGATCCCACTCGGCGCCGATCCGTTCCAGCGTCCGCGCCGTCTTGTTGAGCTCCGCGCCCAGCGCGCGGTAGCGGATCTCGCGGCCCACCTTCACCGACTCCACCAGTCCGCAGGCCTGCAGCGCATTCAAATGCTTCGCGATGGCCTGCCGCGACACCGGAAGCCGGGTGGCGAGCGACGACGCCGACTGGTCGGCCCGCCCGAGTTCGGTGAGGATCTCCCAGCGGGTTTCGTCGGACAGCGCCGCGAACACCGAGGCCAGTTCGGCGTACGTGCCCACTGTCATGCCTTCACCCCGTGCAGGTACGCGACCAGTTCGTCGAGTTCGGCGTGCCAGCCCTGGACGTTGCCCTCGCGGGCCCTCTTCTGGTCGGCCACGTCGCGGTCGAGGGTGTCGAATCCGGTCTCGACGACGGTCAGTTCGGTGCCGGACGCGTGCTCGGACAGCGTGAACCGCACCAGGGTGGAGTTGCCGATCACCGGGTCGGCGTCCATGTCGGCGGCCCAGCGGAAGCCGAACGCGTTCGGTTCGTCGACCTCCGTGACGACGGCGCGGGCGGTGCCGTGCTCGTCCCAGGTGAAGGCGGCCTTACCGCCGACGCTGAGGTCGAGCGACGTGCGCTGCCCGAACCACTGGCTGATCTTGTCGGGATCCGTGATCGCCGCCCACACCGCCGATCTCGGGGCGTTCACGACGACGGTCCGGGTGATGCTGCTCGATGCGTCCATGGTGGGTCACCTTTTTCGACAACGGTTGATGTGCAACTCCATGGTTGCACTCTTTTCGACGTTCTGCAACCCTTCGGTTGCGCTCCGCACGTGAGTGCCGATGTGCGCCCGGGGGCGCTGTCTGAGTTCAGGACATGCAGGACAGTTGATGTCTCAGGACATCGAGGACACTGACGACCCGTGCCCGTGACAATCGGGCATGGGTGGAAAAGGGTTTTCGATGAATCCGGACATCGTGGCCGCGGTCTCGGCGGTCGCAGGCGGGGCACGGGTGAACGTGTCCCGCCTGTGCCGAGAGCAGGGCATCTCCCGCAATACCTTCTACGTCCTGGTGGGCAGGTTCCGCACCGAGGGCGCCGCAGCGTT